>PLQY01000080.1 GCA_003160265.1 Peptococcaceae bacterium
TGGTGGCGGCTCTGCTGATCATCTTCTTCGGCTTCTGGAAGACTATCTTCATCGCTATCTTAATCCTGATCGGGTACTTTATCGGCAAAAGCTTTGACGATAAGGTAGGCCTGGGCGAACTGTGGATGCGGATGTTTGGAAAACGCCGAAGTCCGGAGTAGGCGGGTGATGGTGTCGAGACCGGAAGCAGAGCGGCCGGGGATGGTTCTTTTAGGGAAGACGGCGGGCATGCTTTTCGGTTAGCTCTCAGCGGATCGGTGCATGTCTGCCTGAGAGAGTTAAGTTTCAATATTATATTTGTCAAGAGCAAGTCCAAAAAAAAGGAGGAATATCCATGGAGAAGAGAGAGGAATATCAAGGCAAGATGGAGGCCCAGCTCGGTGAGTGGGGCAAAGAGATTGACAAGTTGCAGGCCAAGGCAGACAAGGCAAAAGAAGATACCAAGAAAGGTTATTACGATGAGATTGACGCCTTGCGCCCCAAACAGGCAGCGATGCAGGCGAAACTACAGGAACTTAAAACATCGAACGAGGGTGCCTGGGGGGATCTCAAGGAAGGGGTGGATAAGTCTTGGAATGAAATAAAGGATGCCTTTAACAAAGCCGCCGACAGGTTCAAGTAAACGCGATCATTACAGCTCAGCCTTAACCAGAACAGAATCCGTTGGAAAATCTGTAAACAGCCTCATGAACAAACCTCTCATTTCGTGGGGTGTATCTTCGCATTGGACATCCATCNNTATTCTGCTCGTAATTGCTGTTGTTGTGATTGTGATACAGCTCATTCAAGGCAGGCGTCTTTAGTTGCAGCCAACAATTACTTTTAATTAGATTAGGATGCACCCCCCATCGCGATAATAAGGTGCCCGTAGTTTACGGATGCACAATTTCCACGGCTGCGGCACACCTCAGCAACATTACTGTGACCCCGGTGTCCAAGATGATACTGGGGTCTTTTTGCCTTTTCCATTGAAGCTTAGGCAGGGCTTGCTGAATAACCAAAATATCTAGTCGTAACAAGGGAGCAAAGCCGTGCAGGTTGGACACGCTGGCGTTCGCTGGTGGCAGCCGCATTCTCGGCTTTGGCCGAAAAAGGAGAATTCGGCGAGGAGACAAAGAATCATGGATCAAATTCCTGAAAACACACAACCTACAATGTGCCCATTTTTGAGCTACCAAGACGTTCCTGTAGCCATCGCCTGGCTTTCTGCCGCGTTTGGTTTCAAGCAGGGCGCCTTAACGAAAGGCATTATGGGGCGCCCCGGTCAAATCTCCGGCCTGCTCGTATTTCTGCGCTTCTTTTTTCTCATAGTCTGCCATCCGCGAAAATGCGGCAACCCACGTGTCGGGACGGTTATCTTCGATTTTGTTCAGGCAGTTGTAGATTTCTCCTGGGGACAGGCCGCCGATCTGGCTGTAGCCAAGCAGCCAGCCGGCTGCAAAATCCATCATCCCGTTTTTGAAATAGAAATGGTGCTTTTGTCGTAACCCAATGTCTTTCTGCTCCTTCATCCCGTATGCCTCCTGTTATGTAAATTCATAGTGGTTATTACCGTCCGCCAATCAGGTCTGTTGCTTTAACGGGGCCGATGGCAACCGCTTGTTGCAACAGGCGATAAAATAGCTTGCCACGGGACTTGGATGTTCGCCTGTTAAACCGAAACGTGTACTCATTCCTGCAGAAAGGAAGAAGAGATCGGGTCTCTTGAAATGGCCCTGAATAATCAGTTAAGCGTGGAAGAGAAAGTCGAGCGCATAAAAAGTTTTCAGAGCACCTGGGCGCTTGCTGATATTGAACCGAAGGAAAAGAACAGGCTTCTGAGGCAAATAATTGACACAATATTTTACAAAAGATTAGGAGACGATATAGAAGTAGTGGTAAGATTTCTTTAGGCATAACAAATAACTTTACTCTGGAGGGATCGCAGTGTCGCCATTTGAGAAGCAAAATAGAAAGCCTAACAGATTGATACACGAAAAATCTCCGTATCTGCTGCAGCACGCCTATAATCCCGTGGACTGGTTCCCCTGGTCGCCCGAAGCCTTCCAGAAGGCAAGGCGTGAAAATAAGCCGGTATTTTTGAGTATCGGCTATTCCTAACTAGGCTATAGGGAGTATCGTTTATCAACTTGCCATTGGTGCCACGTCATGGAGCGGGAATCCTTCGAGGACGAGGAAGTCGCCCGGGTGCTGAACGAGGGGTTCGTCGCCATCAAGGTCGACCGGGAGGAGCGGCCGGACCTGGACTCGGTTTACATGGCCGCAGCCCAGAGCCTCACCGGTGGGGGTGGTTGGCCGCTGACTGTCTTCCTGACTCCCGACAAGAAGCCTTTTTTCGCCGGCACCTATTTCCCCAAGAGAACCCGGCAGGGGAGGCCCGGTCTGCTGGAAACCCTGAGGACATTCCGGGAGAAGTGGCTGGCGGAGCGCCAGATCTTCGATCAGGCCGGCGCCAACCTGGATGGCCGCCTGCAATCCTATTTCCAGCGGTCGCAGCCGGGTGATCCCGGATCGGAGTTGCTGGATCGGGGTTACAAACAGTTGGCGAAGAGCTTCGACACTAAATATGGTGGATTTGGCGATGCGCCCAAGTTTCCCTCGCCCCACCAGTTGCTGTTTCTGCTGCGCCACTGGAAGCGCACCGGTTCATCGAATGCGCTGCAGGTAGTGGAGACCACCCTGCAGGCGATGTACTGTGGCGGCATCTATGACCACTTGGGATTCGGCTTCTCCCGCTATTCCACCGACCGGCGCTGGCTGGTGCCCCATTTCGAGAAGATGCTCTATGACAACGCCCTGCTGGCCATCGCCTACCTGGAAGCCTGCCAGTTGACCCACAACCAGTTTTATGGCTGGGTAGCCAGGGAGATCTTCAGTTATGTGCTGCGGGACATGACCTCGCCGGAGGGGGCGTTTTACTCGGCGGAGGACGCCGATTCGGAGGGGGAGGAGGGCCGGTTCTACCTGTGGACTCCGGACCAGGTGAAGCAGGTGTTGGGAGATGAGGAAGGGGAATTTTTCAACGAGTTCTACGACATCAGCGCCGACGGGAACTTCGAGGGACGCAGCATTCCCAACCTGGTGTGCCGGTGCTCTGAACTGTTCAGTCTCGGCAGCGACCATAGCATATATCCCACCCACCATGCGCCCTTGCTGGAGGGGCGCCGGAAGCTGTTTGCCGCCCGGGAGACCCGGGTGCATCCCTATAAGGACGACAAGGTGCTCACCGCCTGGAACGGGCTGATGATCGCCGCCCTCGCCCGGGGGGCCCGGGTGCTGGACGATCAGGAGTACAGCAAGGCTGCAGTAAGAGCAGCGCAATTCTTGCTCACCCACATGTGGGATGCGGGGTACCCCCCGAAAGGGTCGGGGCGCCTGCTGGCCCGCTACCGGGACGGCCAGGCTGCCTACCCGGCCTACCTGGACGACTATGCCTTCCTGGCCTGGGGCCTGATCGAGCTTTACGGCGCCACCTTCGACCCGGTCTGGCTGGAGCGGGCGCTGTCCTTGAACCGGCAGATGATGGATCTGTTCAGGGACGAGCAGGGCGGCGGCCTCTTCTTTACCGGTCAGGACGCCGAGCAGTTGCTTGCCCGGCCGAAGGAAATCTACGATGGGGCGATGCCGTCAGGGAACTCGGTGGCCGCCCTGAACCTGCTGCGCCTGGCCCGCCTGACCGGTGACGACGGCCTGGATGAGCAGGCTGCGGCACAGCTTGGCGCCTTTGCCGGAACCGTCTCCGGCTACCCGGCCAGCTATACTTTCTACCTCTGCGCTCTGGATCTCGCCCTGGACGCCCCGCTGGAGATCGTGGTGGCCGGGCAGGATGGCGCTGCTGACACCGAGGCCCTGCTGCAAACCCTGCGGACTGTCTATCTCCCCGGGGCCACAGTGCTGCTCAAGCCGACCGGAGAAGCCGGCAGCCGGCTGGCCGCCCTGGCGCCATTCACTGCTGCCCGGGAGCCGGTTGACGGCAAGGCGGCGGCTTATGTCTGCCGCAACTATGCCTGCCAGGCGCCGGTGACCGATCCCGCAGCCCTGGGCGAGCTGCTGGAATGAAAGTCGCATTCCCCTGTCTTTCGCTTGTTTCCTTTATTTCACAACGTTATAATGATTCTGGACAAAAGTGAGAGCGGGTGATTGCCGGTGCTCCGGAACAGGCGCCTTGTTGCAGTGGTTGTACTGATAATCCTGATCGCCATTCTGGTCACTTTTATTGACGGTTGGTCGGATTACATGTGGTTTGCATCCCATAACTACGCCAGTGTCTTCTGGACGCTCTTGCTGACCCAGTACGGGGTTGGCCTGCCGATCTTTCTGGTGGCCTTTTTCTTCTTCCTGCTGAATTTTTGGGGTGTCCGCCGCAACCTGCCCCAACTCGGCCTGCTGGGACGGGACAACCAGGTGATCGACCTGGTCCAGAATCCCTTTCGACAACTGGCGGCGTCATGGGTGGGCTTCGGGCTGATGCTCGTCCTGAGCGCCTTCCTCGCCCTGGTGATGGCCATCCAGGCCGGATCCCAGTGGGAACTGGTACAGAGGTTTTTCCACGCCACTCCTTTCGGTCAGACCGACCCGGTCTTCGGCCTCGATATCGGCTTCTATATCTTCAAGCTGCCCTTTTACGAGTTGATCCAGTCACTGCTGGCGACTGCCCTGTGGTTGGCGCTGATTTTCAGCGGCGTTGCCTATTTCTTCCTCGTCAGCAGGGAGTTTGTTCAGGGGGGCTGGCGCCATTACTCGCCGGTCAAGCTGCACCTGGCCCTGCTGCTGGCGGGACTGCTGGTGCTGCAGGCCTGGGTTTACTGGCTGCGCACCTACCTGCTGCTGTTCAACCAGCATCAGTCCTACTGGGGGGCGGGCTACACCGACCTCATCGTCATGCTGCCGGTACTGAAGATCATGATGGTGTTGGCGCTGGCCGTCGCGGCGCTGGTATTCGCCGGGATCATTCTCGGACGGCTGCGCCCGATCGCTATCGGCCTGGGCGTCCTGATCGTCGCCTCCCTGCTGCTGGGCGTGATCTACCCGGCATTCGTGCAGAATTTCTCGGTCAAGCCGAACGAGTTCGACCGGGAGCAGCCATATATAGCGCGCAACCTGACCGCCACCCGCGCCGCCTACGGTCTGGACAAGATCCAGGCGCTGCCCTCGCTGCAGGAGATAGGTGACCTGCAGCCGGGACAGGTCAATCAGGCGGTGCTCGATAATTACCAGACCACCCTGACCAACCTGCGCCTCTGGGATCCTCGCCCCCTGACCCAGGTCTACACCCAGTTGCAGCAACTGCGCCAATACTACAGCTTTCCCGACGTGGACATCGACCGTTACCACTTGGGGTCGGGCTACCGCCAGGTGATGCTCTCGGTGCGGGAACTTGATCAGACCAAGTTGCCCGCTGAGGCCCAGACCTGGGTGAACACGCGCCTGCAGTACACCCATGGCTACGGGTTGGTGATGAGCCCGGCCAACGAGATCGACGCCACTGGCCTGCCGACCTACCTGATCAGCAATATCCCGCCGCAGTCAACCGATCCGGTTTTGAACATCACCCAACCCGGGATCTATTACGGACAGATGACCGTGAACATGGTGGTGGCCGGTTCGAAAGCCGGCGGGACGGGTGAGTTCGACTATCCGTCCGGGGGCACGAACGTCTACACCAGCTACCGGGGTACCGGAGGCGTGGTGCTGAGCAACTGGTGGCGGCGCCTGGCCTACGCCGTGCGCTTCAGTGACCTGCAAATGCTGCTCAGCTCCGACATCACCCCGAGCAGCCGTATCCTCTACTACCGGACGGTGCAGGATGCCCAGCGCCTGGCGCCCTATCTCCAGTACGACGCCGATCCCTACCCGGTGGTTTCCGGCGGTCGGATCTACTGGATCTGGGATGCCTATACCACATCCGATCACTATCCCTACTCTGCCATGAACGGCGATTACAACTACATGCGCAACTCCGTCAAGGTCGTGATCGATGCCTATAACGGCACAACCACCTTCTACGTCAGCGATCCGAGCGATCCGATCATCCAGACCTACAGCAAGATCTTCCCCGGTCTGTACCAGCCCCTGACCAGCATGCCGGCAGACCTGCGCGCTCATATCCGCTACCCGGTTGACTTCTTCAACGCCCAGGCGACGATCTACGCCAACTACCACGTGACCGACCCCCGGGTCTTCTACAACCGGGAGGACGTCTGGTCGTACCCCAACGAGAAATATGCGGATACCAGCCAGCAAATGCAGCCATTCTACGTGATCATGAAGCTGCCGGGGGAGAGCCAGGAGGAATTCGTGCTGGTGCTGCCCTTCACCCTGTTCAGTCGAGAGGATAACAACCTGGTGGGCTGGCTGGTTGCGCGGTGTGATGGGGATCACTACGGTCAACTGGAGGCCTATGAATTCCCCAAAGATGAAAACGTGTACGGTCCGATGCAGGTGGAGGCCAGCATTGACCAGGACGCCGACATCTCCTCGCAGATCACCCTCTGGGACCAGCACGGCTCCACGGTGATCCGGGGCAACCTGATTACCGTGCCCCTGGCGGGCAAACTGTTGTACGTGGAGCCCCTGTTCCTGCAGGCCGACCAGAGCAGTCTGCCGGAGATGCAGCGGGTGATCGTCTTCTACGAGGGCAAGGCGGTGATGCAGACCACCTTTAGAGGTGCCCTAAACCAGTTGTTCGGCCTGAGTGGGGCGCCCCAGACCGTCTCACCCGCACCGGCGCAGCCAGCAGTGCCAGGAGGAACAGCGGTGGGGATACAGGGCCTGGTGCAACAGGCGAACGAGCTGTATGCCTCAGCCCAGAACAGCCTGAAAGCCGGGGACTGGGCCGGCTACGGCAAGGCGATCAATAGTCTTGGCCAGGTGCTGCAGCAGATGGTCTCGCCGGCCGGCAATGCTGCTCCGTAACTCAGGAGACAGGAGTCGGGCGTAAGCCCGGATGCGGTGGAAGCGGGGGGTATTAGAGCGGGTAGTCATCTGTGATAAAAAAGAGGTGAGCCAACTGAACAGGCAGCACGTCGATGCCATGCCCAACTTGAAGTTTTCTCCGACATTCGATTTCGATGACGAATTGCACACCTATACGGTATCACTTCCCGAGGTCGGTCTGTATGGCGTCGGCGCAACCAGAGAGGATGCGGTAGCGGACCTGTTGGACAGCATCATGGAGTATTTGCTGGTTTATGCCGCCAAGACAACCATTTTAACCAAGTTGGAGCCGGTCGATAAACTGTTCTATGTGTTGAAGCTGGCGCAGTTTAACGAGGATAGAGAGGCGATCAGGGAAGAGATCGGGCTTTTGGCGGCGCCGGTCCGGTTCGACCAGGGACAGATCAGGCAAATACTGACCTATTTCCAGGTGGCGCCCATCAAGCCAGGTGGCTCGATCCACGTTGGAATCGGTAAAGATGGAGCCTGGCGCACCTGTAAATTTGATTACCACGAAGGCGGAGGCCAGGTTACAGCCAGTGCTGCCGAGGCTATTGCCAAATCACTGAAGTTCAAGGACGCAGCGGAGATGAGAAAGTTTTTCGATGAAAAAATTTGAGCAACTCTTCTTCGAAGTTCGAG
>PLQY01000037.1 GCA_003160265.1 Peptococcaceae bacterium
GATAAACAGCGGGTTGCCTCCCACCGCCCGGAAGGCCCGCACCGGGCTGTCCACGCCGCCGGGCAGCAGCCGGCAGGCCTGCTCGTACATCTCCCTCGAACGATTGAAAGTGCGCATACCAACCTCCGGAATATAGTCTGACCGGGCTAATCCAACGCTCCGGTGAAAACTCCCCGTAATTCCTCATCGGGAAAGTTGACTGCTATCTTGAATGTCCTCAAGGCGGGCAGGCTGATGATATCATCGATGCCGGTCCGCTGGCGGATCTCTTGGATCAGGCGGGACAACCGCTCCTCCGAAGCGGCGATCAGGGTGAACCAGAGGTTGTAGTCGTGTTCCCGGAGGTAGTTATGGGTAACCCCGGGATAAGCATTGATGATGGCCGCCACTGCCTCCACCCGGTCCAGGGGCACCCGGCCGGCGCAGAGGGTGCTGACATAACCCAGGCTTCTCAGGTCAAATGCTGCTCCCAGTCTTCTGACGATCCCTTTGGCGCAGAGCCAGCGGATCGCTTTCAGAACTCTGCCCTGGGTAACTCCCAGCTCCCCGGCCAGGGCCTTGTAGGGCTCTGGTACCAGCGGCAGGCCTGACTGCAGGCGGATGATCACCTGTTCGGCAAGGGGGCGGATCTTGTCTTCCTGCTCATCTTTATAGAGGCAGAGTGGGTCCTCCCCCATGAAGTTGCCTCCCGTTTCTGCATAGGAGCGCGCCCGGCAGCCGCCGCAGAGGCCGCGATAGGCGCAGATGCCGCAGTAGCCCTCGTACTGCTCGGTCCGGAGCTTCAGAAAGACCTCGTTGTGCTTCCAAATCTCATCGAAAGGCTGCTGCCGGACGTTGCCGATCTTTAAATCCATGTAGGGGCAGGGGTAAACATCGCCCTGGGGCCCGATGATGCAATAGGAGATCCCCGCCAGGCAGCCCCGCTGGAAACGGGAAGGCAACCGGCGCTGCCGGGCCACCCTGACGAACTGGGGGGCGCAGGTGGGCTTGATTTCGATCGGCAACCGGGCCTGGCGCTCAAGCAGACGGGCCAGCAAATCTTCCGACAGTCTCGGTTCGATTGTCTCTTCACGTCCCCTGCCTCGCCCGGTGGGAACGAAAAAAAAGACGTGGTGCCCCCGGGCGCCGATCCCGACGGCCAGGTCGTTCAAGGCCTCGATCTCCTGGTAGTTCCAGGGGAATACCGTGGTATGCAACTGAAAGGGCAGGCCTGCCGCCCGGCAGTTGGCGGCGCCGTCCAGGGCCGCCTGCCAGGAGCCGTCCACTCCCCGGAAATGGTCGTGTTTTTCATGGTCTATGCTGTCCAGGCTGATCCCCACCACGGCAACGCCGGCTTCCTTCAGCCTGGTTACAGTCACCGGGGTCAGCAGCGTCCCGTTGGTGCCGCAGACCGGCCGGAGCCCCAGGGACTTGGCGTAGGCGATCAGTTCAAAAATATCCGGCCGCAGCAACGGTTCACCGCCACTGAAGACGATGACCCGGAACCCGGCCCGCTCTGCCCCCTGCAGGAACTGGCGGCCTTCTTCAAAGCCGAGTTCTCCGGAGGCCACCTCCCCGGCGCTGCGGTAGCAGTGACTGCACTTGAGATTGCAGGCGTTGGTCGTATTCCACGAGACCAGCATCTCGTCACCCCCAGCGTACTCATTACTATTCGTTGAGCCAGGATGCCGCGTCCCTGGCATGATAGGTGATAATCAGGTCGGCACCGGCTCTCTTTATTCCGGTGAGTATTTCCAGAACGATCTGTCTCTCATCCACCCATCCCTGAGCCGCTGCAGCCTTGACCAGGGAGTACTCGCCGCTGACGTTGTAGGCGGCCACCGGGCACAGCACCGCGTCGCGGATCTCCCGGACCAGGTCGAGGTAGGCCAGGGCCGGTTTCACGATGACCATGTCCGCCCCCTCTTCCAGGTCGTCCAGCGTTTCCTGCAGCGCCTCCCTCCGGTTGGCCGGATTCATCTGGTAGGTGCGGCGGTCTCCGAAGGTAGGCATCGATCCGGCAGCCTCCCGGAAGGGCCCGTAAAACGCCGAGGCGAACTTGGCCGCATAGGAGAGGATGGCTACCCCGGAAAATCCGTTAAAGTCCAGCTTGTCCCTGATCGCCCGCACCCTGCCGTCCATCATATCCGAAGGAGCGACAATATCGGCGCCGGCCCTGGCATGGGAGAGCGCCGTCTGGGCCAAGAGAGGCAGGGAGGCATCGTTGTCGATCCGTCCGTCTCTGACCACGCCGCAATGCCCGTGGCTCGTATACTCGCACAGGCAGACGTCGGTGATCACCACCAGATCGGGAAAACGAGCTTTCAGCAGGCGCACCGCCTGTTGGACGATACCCTGATCGTCATAGGCCGAACTGGCAGCCTCGTCCTTGGTCTCCGGCACACCGAACAGCAAAACCGCCAAAATCCCCTGCCGGCAGGCAGCATCGACCTCTTCGACCAGCAGATCGGGAGACAGGCGGTAGACACCCGGCATGGAGTCGACCGCGACCCTGCGAGCGGCCCCTTCCTGCACAAATATTGGATAGATCAGGTTCTGGACCGTCAACCTGGTCTCCTGGAGCATGTCCCGCAGGGGTTTGCTCCCCCGCAGGCGCCGCAAACGCGTTTCTGGAAACATCGCATCCACCCCTCTCAGAGTTCGATGTCCGAAGCTTGATGTTCGACCTCGGCTTTTATAGCTTCCAACAGGCCGTCAATGGTGTATTCCTCTGCCACCAGGTCTACCCGGACCCCGATCGCCGCGGCGGTGGCTGCGGTCACCGGCCCGATGCAGGCCACCCTGATCCGGGCCAGCAGGCCTGCCAGTTCTTCTTCCTCGAAAAGACTCTTAAAATTCCTGATTGCCGAGGAACTGGTGAAAGTGAGGTAGTCCACCCGCCCCTGCGCCAGGGCCTCCTGCAGCAAATGTTTGTATCTAGCGCCTCCCGGCGCCGTCTGGTAGGACGGCGCCACGTCCACCCGGATCCCGCCGGCCCGCAGGCCATCCGGCAAGACATTCCTGGCCTCCGCCGCCCTGGGCAGCAGCACCCTGCTCCCGGTGGCGATCATACCCAGCAACCCGTCCAGGAGCGTTTCCGCCCGGTACTCCTCCGGCGTGAAGGCGACATTCAGGCCATACCCGGCCAGTGCCTTCCCGGTGCCGGGGCCGATTGCCGCCAGCCTGCCGTGAATGGCGCGGATGTCGATACCGCGCTCCTGCAGCCTTGTCATAAAGAAAGCAACGCCGTTGGCGCTGGTGAAGATCACCCACTGATAGCTGTCAAGGCTGTCCAGGGCGCGATTGAGCGGCGCCGGGTCCTGGGGCGGGAGCAACTCCAGCACCGGCAGGCACAGGGGTTCACCACCCAGGACGATGATCCTCCAGGCCAGTTCGTGAGCCTGAGGGATCGCCCTGGTGACCAGGATGCACTTCCCGAACAGCGGCAGCTTCTCCCGCCAGCACAACTGCTGCCGCAGTTCCACCACTCTTCCCACGATCAGCACAGCGGGGGAGCCGATCCCGGCCACCCGGGCCTGCTCCCGCAGGTTGTCCAGGGTGCCCGTCACCGTCTGCTGCCCGGCCCTGGTCCCCCATTGGATCAGTGCGGCCGGGGTATCGGGACTCCAGCCCTGCGCCAGCAGGTCGCCCCTGATCGCCTCCAGATTTTCATAGCCCATCATAAAGACGGCTGTTCCCCCGTCTCCATGGAGGCCGGCCAGAACGCCGTCCTCCCGTCCCTTGCGCCGGTGTCCGGTGATAATGGTGAGCGACGAGGAATAATCGCGGTGCGTCACCGGTATGCCCGCATAGGCAGGCACGGATACGGCGGCAGTAACTCCCGGCACCACCTCATAGTCGATGCCTGAAGCCGCCAGGTGCGCCGCCTCCTCACCGCCGCGGCCGAATACGAAGGGGTCGCCGCCCTTCAGCCGGCAGACGGTCTTCCCCTGCAGCGCCCGGTCCGCCAACACCCGGTTGATCTGTTCCTGGGTCAGCGTGTGGTGGTCCGTTTCCTTGCCCACGTAAACAAACTCGGCATCATCCCGGCAAAAAGTGAGCAGGTATTCGCAGACCAGACGGTCGTAAACCACCACGTCGGCCTGCTCAAGGCACCACCGCCCCTTCAGAGTCAGCAGGGAGGGGTCGCCGGGGCCGGCGCCGACCAGGTACACGGTACCCTTTTTATTGTCCACAGATTAAAAGCTCTCCTTCGTCCAATTCAATCCTCAGCACACTCATTACTCATCAATATCTCCTTCGCGCCCTGGTCCAGCAGCCTGTTCGCCAGGTCAATCCCGGCCTGGAAAGCAGCGCCTTGTTTGCCTTCCTCGCCGCCGCCCTGCAAACGGGCTTCTACCTGGCCGCTAAGCCATCTCTGGCCGTCTACCCGGATGACGATGCCCTGAAGCCTGAGCACATCCTCAGTGACCAGGGCCAGCGCTCCCACCGGCACCTGGCACCCGCCGCCCAGACCCGCCAGGAATGCCCGCTCGGCGGTGACGGCAAGGCGGGCCTGGCGGTTCTCCAGGGCCTCACTGCACAACCGCCTCACCAAGTCGTCGTCCTCCCGGATCTCCACGGCCAGCGCCCCCTGGCCGGGCGCCGGAAGAGATATCTGAGGCGAGATCGGAAAGTATGCGCCGGCCTGCCATCCCAGGCGCTCCAGGCCGGCAGCGGCCAAAATCAGAGCGTCGACCCGCCCCTGATCCATTTTACGCAGCCGGGTATCCAGATTGCCCCTGATATCAACAATCTCCAATACCGGGTACAACCGGCGGATCTGCGCCGCCCGGCGCAGACTGCTCGTCCCGATGATCGCCCCGGAGCGCAGATCATCCAGGCCCTGTCTTTCCCTGGTGACCAGGGCATCGAGGGGATTGGCGCGCTCGGGCACTGCACCCACCGTCAGTCCTGAAGGCAGGTCTTGCAGCCCCCTTCTTACCGTTTCAATAATGACAATTTCATGCAGGTCGAGATCGGTAGGCAGGTCCTTCATGCTGTGCACGGCCAGGTCTATCTCCCCGCTGCCGAGAGCGGCCTCGAGTTCCCTGGTGAACAGGCCCTTCTCGCCGATCTGCGGCAGCTTCGACAGAGGTGTGTCGGGATTAAGATCTCCCTTGGTCGAGACAATCTGTTCTTCAATCTCATATTCAGGAAACTTGTCCCTAATTTTTTGAATCACCCAGGCGGTCTGGCGACGCGCCAGCAGGCTCCCTCTGGTGCCCACCCGCAGCGACCTCATCGGCCCGTCTCCCTGGCGGTTCTCGCCCAGCTCATTTCATCTTCGGCATCCTGGCGCCGGTCGCCCAAAGCTATTTCCGGAGCTAAATCGAAAAGCTTCTCCAGCACCATACTGTACAGGTGTCCCTCATGCCCGCCGGCATACTCCTTCAGGCGCACGAACGGAATGTGTAAAAACTTGTTCATCAGGGAGCTGGCCAGGCTGCGGATCAGCTTCTCCTTTTTGGGGTCCAGTTTTCCCAGGCGCTGCAAGTAGGTCTGCAGTTCCTCGTCCCGGAGCTGTTCCGCCCTCTGCTGCAGCGCCCTGATGGTGGGAATAACGGACAGGCTGCTCAGCCACAGCAAGAACTCCTCCACTGCCTCCTTGATGATCGCCTCAGCCCCCTGGGCGGCTTCTCTGCGCTCGTCCATCTGTCCCAGCACGACCTGCTCCAGGTCGTCGATGTCGTAGAGGAAGACGCCGGGAATACGACCGGATTCGGGCTCGATATCCCTGGGCACGGCAATATCGACGAAGAACAGCGGCCTGTTGTCCCTCGCCTCGATAGTCTGGCGCACCTTTTCCGCAGTGATCACAAAGTGGGTGGCTGAGGTGCAACTGACCACGATATCGGCCCTCGGCAACTGGGAGAAAAACTCGTCGTAATGGATCACCTCTCCCCCATACATCCCGGCCAGCGCCTCCGCCCGCGGGAAGGAGCGGTTGGACACCAGGACGGTGCTGACCCCCTGGTAAACCAGGTGCTTCAAGGTCAGTTCGCCCATCTCTCCCGCCCCGATAATCATCACGGTGCGCCCCTGGAGATCGCCCAGGGTCTGTCTGATCAGTTCCACGGCGGCATAACTGATGGAGACCGGGTGCTGGTCGATCCCGGTGTCGGTGCGCACCCGCTTCCCCACCCTGATCGCTTCCTGGAACAGGGTATTGATGATCTTGTTTCCCGTTCTCAGACGGCAGGCGGTATCGTAGGCATCCCGAATCTGGCCCAGGATTTCCGTCTCACCCAGGATCATCGAGTCGAGGCCGGCTGCCACCCGGAACAGGTGGTTGATCACCTCGTAGCAGGACCACCTCTGAAAGTACTGCCGCCCGGCCTCCTGGTCAAGTCCGGCCTTGCGGCACAAGAAGTCGCTTACTGCCGCCAGGCCTTCCTGGATCTGGCCGACCGCAGCGTAGATCTCCGTCCGGTTGCAGGTGGAAACCACCACAAAACCCTTGAGCACGGCCAGGCGCCGGAGATCCTCGACCGCGGCCTCCAGCCCCGTCTTGCCAAAGGCGAGTTTTTCCCTCACTTCAACCGGCGCTGTATGGTGATTTATTCCGACAGCAACGAGGTACATGCCGTTTCCACCTGCTTCCTGGCAATCTCCGTCTTGTCTGCCTTGAGCAACGCCAGCAACTCCGGGGTCACAATCGCATCCCAACACTGCCGGCGTTCGTCCCCGTCCGGCAGGCGCTCCTGGATGCACCGGCGCATCTCGCCCAGCAGGGCGGCGATCTCTTCGAAGGCCGGGCCAAACTGCCCCTCCAGGTCTTCCCGGATGCGCCTGGCCAGCATCGGGCTGCCGCCACCGCTGCTGATGCTGATGCACAGCGGCCCGCGCCTGATCACGGAAGGTACAAAAAAGGTGCTTAGCCCGGGGTTGTCCACCGCATTGACGGGGATTCCCTGTTGGCGGCAGATCTGGGCAATGCGGGCGTTCAATCCGGGGTCATCGGTAGCAGCAATCACCAGTGATTTACCCTGCAGATCGCTGTCCTCAAACCCCCGTTCATTATAACAAAAATCTCCTTGATTGGCTGCCCTTTTTAACTCCGGCATCAATCCGGGGCTGACCACCGTCACTGCCGCCCCGCACCCCAGCAACCCGCCGATCTTGCGCCGGGCCACGGCACCCCCGCCCACCACAAGGCATTCCTGTCCTGCAAGCTTTAAACAGACCGGGTAAAGAGCAGCCATTCTCATCATCCCCGCTCATCCGCCAGTTCGTCGAGCCTGACCTGCCTCTTCCGGTAGACGATCTTCGCCACCATGATGCCCACTTCATACAGGATCAGCATCGGGGCGGCTACAATGATCGTGGAGAAGGGGTCGGGAGACGGCGTGAGAATACTTGCGACAATAACTATCCCGACGATGGAGTACTTGCGGTATTTTACCAACACTTTCGGAGTAAGGACGCCAATCTTGGCCAGGAAGTAGACGAGCAGCGGATATTCAAACAGCAAGCCGAAGGGAATAAGTAGGTGCTCGGTGAAGGACAGGTAATTACTGATCGTGATCAGCGCTGTAAACTCGCTAGAATATTTTATCAAAAATTCCAACAAAAAAGGCAGGATGGTGAAATAGGCCGCCACAACCCCACCCAGGAACAGCACGATGGAGATGGGAACCAGCCTGGTAATATACCTTCTCTCGGTCGGGTACAGGGCTGGGACCAGGAAGCGCCAGAACTGCCACAGCAAAATAGGGGATGCCGCCATGGTACCGAACACCAGGGCGATATGCAACTTGAAAAAGATCCCCTCCGTCACTCCCGTATAAATCAGTTTCAGGTGCAGATCATTAGCCGGTTTGAGGACGATGAAAAGAAAAGTATCCACATATACAAAAGCCACCACGCTGGTTACCAGGATAGCGATCACGCATACCACGATCAACTTGCGTAGCGCTTCAAGATGACTTAACAGAGTCGTCTTCTGGGGAGCGGAATTGCCCTGATCGTCTTCTGACATAGATCGGCCCTCTCTGCGCCTTTAAAACTTGCGCTTTTCTACAAAATCAGCCAGTGCGTTTAAAATGCGCCGTTCCTTGAGGTCGGGCAAGGGCGAAAGCTGCTGTCTCGCTTTCCGGAGGTAACGATTGCAGGTCATCCTGGACTGATCCAGGGCGCCTGACTGCCTGATCAGTTCCAGTCCGGCCTCCCAGTCAGCCTCCTCTTTGTCCTGCTTGAAGATCAACTGGGCAAGCCGCGGTCCCAGCCTCTGGTCATTCAAGGCATAGATCGCCGGCAGGGTGAAGATCCCCTGCCTGAGGTCATTCCCGACCGGCTTGCCAAAGACATCCTTGCTGCCTTCGAAGTCCAGGATATCGTCGGTGATCTGGAAAGCCATACCTAAAAAATATCCATACTGCTTCATATGCCTGGCCGAGGCGCCATCCGCCCCGCCGGCCATTGCCCCGATCAGACAGCAGGCCGAAATCAGCATGGCGGTCTTTCTCTTGATCCTGCGCAGGTAAGTCCGCACGCTCTGGTCGATCCTGCCGGCAGTATCAATCTGGCCGATCTCTCCCTGGCACATGCCCATGGAGACTTCGGCCAGGATGCGGGAGATCTGCTCATTGCCGTGCCTGGCAATGAGTATCAGTGCCTGCGCAAAGAGGTAGTCTCCGGTGCAGAGCGCTACGGCATCCCCCCACTCGGCGCGCACGGTGGGCAGATTCCGGCGCAGGTCAGCCTCATCGATCACGTCATCGTGAACCAGAGTCGCCATATGGAACAACTCGGAGGCAACGGCCAGGGGAATAAGCTGGTCCGACGATCCGCCAAACAGCTTGCCGGACAGCAGCACAAAAGCAGGCCGCAGCCTTTTCCCGCCTGCTGCCACCAGGTGGCTGGAGGTTTCACCCAACAGAGTGGCCGAGTCCACGGCATATCTGCTCAATTCCGCCTCCACGCTGGACAGATCGGTGCTAATATCTTTTAACAACTCCGTTGAAAACATGTAACCACCACGAGTGATGAGTGATGAGTGACCAGTTGTTGCTCATTTTTCACAACCCGGCCACTGCCAGCACTCTCTTGACAAAGAAATCGACCAGGTCGTCAAGACTGCCCGGTCCGAAATAGAAGGCCGGCATCGGCGGAACGATGTCAACACCCATCTCGGCCAGGGTCAGCATGTTTCTGAGGTGAATCGGGCTGAGCGGGGTCTCCCTTGGCGTCAGGATCAACCGCCGCCTCTCTTTAATCGTGACGTCGGCTGCGCGTTCGATCAGGTTGCGCGAACTGCCGGCGGCGATGCCCGCCAGGGTCGCCATGGTGCAGGGTATCACAAACATGCCCCTGGTCCGGAAGGAGCCGCTGGCCAGGCAGCATCCGATGTCCTGCCAATCGTAACAGGACAGCCCATCCTCGTCCGCACTGTAGCCGCAATAACTCCTGATGCTCTCCCGGTCATCCCGGATGTCGCCGGTCAGGACCCAACCCAGCTCATCCTTAGCCACCCGCCTTCCGGGTCCGGAGACCACCAGGCAGATCGTTTCTCCATAAAGCCTGAGGGCCTCGATCAGCCTTTTGGCATAGACCGTGCCACTTGCCCCGGTTATCGCCACCACCCAAGGATCCATCCCGGTGCCCCTCCCAAATCCATCAAAAACCGTATTCCGGCCACCTGGAGGTGACCAGNNNNGATAAGGGGAGGCGTGGTCGAGGACTTCCACCGGCCCCTCCACGAACATGAAGTCCCTTTTCGGGTCCACATTATTATAGACCCTCCACCAGACTTCTGCCATGTCGTGCACGTTGACATGCTTGTC
>PLQY01000078.1 GCA_003160265.1 Peptococcaceae bacterium
CGACTCGAACGGCAACCTCTACGTCGCCGACACCTGGAATTGCCGCGTCATCAAGCTGAGCCCCTCCTGCGCAATCACTACCGTGGCCGGCAGCGGCTTTTGGGCGAGCCTGTATGAAGGCGAGGGGGGGCCGGCAACCAGGGCCAGGATATTGCCCGACAGCGTGGCGGTGGACACGTCGGGCAATGTGTACATCTCCGATGATCAGGATAACCGTGTCTTCAAAGTGGGGAGAGACGGTATCATCACCACCGTGGCCGGCAACGCGACTCAGGACCTCCCCGGGGGCTACTCCGGGGACGGGGGACTGGCCACCGGCGCCGCGCTGAACCATCCAACCGGCCTGGCGCTGGACAAATCCGGCGACCTCTACATCGCTGATTCTGATAATAACCGCATCCGTAAGGTGAATACGTCCGGCATCATCACCACCGTGGCCGGCAACGGGACTCAGGGCTGCTCCGGGGACGGGGGGCCGGCTACCGGCGCCGCCCTGAACTATCCAACCGGCCTAGCGGTGGACACCGCCGGCGACCTCTACATCGGCGACACGAACAACTACCGCATCCGCAAGGTGGACACCTCCGGCGCCATCACCAGCGTGGCCGTTAACTGCGCCCCAAGCGCTACCGGCGGGCTGGGGTATCTGAGATTATACGTAGCGGTGGACGCTGCCGGCGACCTCTACTTTGACGGTGTAAACTGTGTACGCAAAGCGGCAGCCCCCATACCGCCTTATCCTGCAACCGGCAGTAGGCAGAGCGTGATCGTCTTCACCGTTGGCCAGCCATCCTACACTGTCGACGGGCAATCCTTCGCCATGAATGCCGCTCCCATCATCTCCAATGGACGCGTCCTGGTGCCAGTGCGCTACCTGTCCGATACCCTGGGCGTCGAGACCGCCTGGGAGACATCGGGAACGGGTGCGGTTATACAGATCCAAATATTCACCTGCAATGTTGTCGCGCTCTTGAACATCGGCAGCACTGCTATGGATTTGTCAATTCGCAAGGACATGGAACCTGGAGTCTCCAAGACAACCCAGATGGACGTGGCCCCCATCATCATCGACGGTAGGACGTACATGGCGGCACGCTATCTGACAGATGCCTTTGGCTGCACGATCAACTGGAATGGAGCTGCTCAAACGATAACAGTGCTTCAGCAGCCTATGTGAAAAGAGTGGATTTCAAAACGGTTTATATCCTTGGCTAGTGTCAAGGTTTAAATAAAGTTGCTGCTCAACGGCAGAATATCTATGGGTGTCAGAGGATGTAGGTATTTACTGGATACTGCACTACTTGCCTTCATGGATGTGTGCCTAATTAACTGAAATCATTCTGATGGATAGTGCCTAGCTAGAAATCCTGCTCACTTAAAGCAGGATTTTTGTTGTCGTCTCTTATCGTTGTGTGCATTATTGCCTTCCAGTTCTGAAGGCCGGATCAACATAAAATCTCGGTTTATGGTTTTGCAGACAACTTGCTATACACATAAAATCTCGGAAAGCCTTTATTTCAAAGAACCTCAAAATAATTATCCCCCAGAGCGTCCTTGACCATGATATTTTTGAAACTTAAAATGAAAGCTGGAAACTAGTAAATAGGGGGTGTTCGGATGGAGACAATCAAGGCAATCGCGAGGAGAAAATCGACCAGAAAATATTTGGACCGGCAGATCGCAGAAAAAGAGCTGGAGACGATCCTGTTTGCCGGCTGTGCCGCTCCGGTGGCGGGAAACGACTGGCATACGATGCAATTGGTGGTGATTCAGAACAAGGAGCTTTTGAGTAGAATCTCAGAGGCCGGGAGCAGGGGCCGGAAAAGGAGGCGCGACCCGTTGTATGGAGCGCTGACGCTGGTCCTGATCGCCTCGGAGATCTATTGTCCGTACCCGTTTCACGCCGGGCAGCAGAACGCCGCCTGCATCGGGGAGAACATGTGTATCGCCGCCGCTGACCTGGGGCTGGGTTCCACCTACCTGACCGGATTCCTGCCGGGCTTTAACGCCGATGCCGAACTGGTGAAGGATGCGGGCGTGCGGGAGGGGTTCAAGACCGAGGCCGCCATCGCCCTGGGATACCCCGAGGTGCCTGACGACAGTGAGAAGCAGATGGCTCACCAGGAGATCATCACATTTATCCGTTGATACGTAAATTGACCCTTGGCGGGTCCGAGAGAAGAGGTGTGTATAGCTATGCCCAAACTGTCTGATCCGCTGGTGATCAGGGGCAAGCAGATCAAGAACAGGATCGTGATGCCGCCGATGGTCTGTTTCTCTTTCCAGGGCGACCACGGCTGGGTGTACGGTCAGCAGTATGTTGACCATTATGCGAAAAGGGCGCAGGGCGGTGCCGATCTGATCATCGTCCAGTCAACCCCCGTGGGAGGGGCGACGGAAAAGCTGGGCGTCTGGAGCGATGAGCAGCGGGGACCGCTGGAGGCCATCGCCGGCAACTGCCACCGCTGCGGCGCCGTGGCGATGATCCAACTCTCCTGCGGCAACGTTGATATCAACAGGCTTACGGTGGAGCAGATACACAGGATGCAAGCGGACTGCGTAGCTGCGGCGGAAGTAGCCAAGCAGGCCGGCTTTGACGGGGTGGAGTACCACTTTGCGCACGGGTTTACCTTGTGCAAATTCTTCGACCCCGGCTTCAATAGGAGAACGGATGACTACGGCGGCAGCCTGTCCAACCGGGCGCGCATGATCACGGAGATGCTGCCGCGGATTCGGGAACTGGCGGGGCAAGACTTCATCGTCGGGGTCCGGATGGGTGGCAATATCCCGGATATAGCAGGGGCTGCCGATGTGGCCGGGGCTCTGGAAAAGGCCGGCGTCGACCTGCTGCACATCTCTTTCGGGATGACCATACCCATTAACGCCGTGCCCGACGGGTTCAACGGCAGCGCCATCACCTATAACGGTAGCCAGGTCAAAAAGCAGGTCAACGTGCCGGTGATCGGCGTCTATGAGATCGATCCCGGGCGGGCGAAATTCCTGATCGAAAATGGCTACCTGGACCTGGTGGCTGTGGGCAGGGGGATGCTGGCGGACGAGAACTGGGCGAACAAGGTCCTGGCCGGCGAAGCGGTCAATGAGTGCCGCCGCTGCGGCGACAACACCAGGGGTTGCCGCTGGTTCGACGACCACACGCAGTGCCCGGCCAGGGAATAGGACTAATTTTACTTCAAAAAGAGAATGCCGAAGAGTAATGAACAATATTCAGTGCAGGGTTCAATGGCGGTTTCAACTTCCCATATCCTTAGCAGTTTGTCTATAAT
>PLQY01000101.1 GCA_003160265.1 Peptococcaceae bacterium
TCCGATGTTCTGGAGTTGGGTGGCCCAATTGCCGGAGTTGATGTTCTGCAGGATCTGGCTTTCCTGGGCCTGAGTCAGCTTGCCATTAGTGACGGCCTGAGACAACTGGCTCGTCACGCTGCTCAGGATGGCGCTCTGGAGAGTGCCCACGGTTGTTCCCTTGGCCGAGGCCAGGGCAGCCACGGTCTGCCCGCCGCGCAGGGCGGAGATCACGGCCTGCGGGGTCATTCCCAGGGCAGTGGCCAGGGGTTTCAGGGTCATGAAAGCCCCGCCTCCCTTGCGGTTGCCGCCCTTCCTATTGCCGCCGAACCCGAGGAACTGAAAGTTCCCCTTGCTGATCCTGGAGAGGATCTGGGTGGCCTGCGTCTGGGTTAGTTGGCCGTTAGTCACCGCCTGATTCACCGCCTGGGTGGCAGCCGCCTGGATGTCGCCGGTCAGTGTGGCCGGGGTGATAGTCAGGGTGGTTGCCAGGTTGCCCAGGAAGGCCTGGTTTAGATTTTGCCTGGACTGGGCCGGAGTGGTAGTATCTGCAAATGCGACACTGGCAACGGTAGTACCCAGGATTGCCACGGCCAGAACGATCATCAGCCATTTTTTGCTAAATTTCATTTTTTCACCTCCCTTCATTCCTCTGTAATCTTACTATAATTTCCTTAAAACAACCTGAATGGAAGCTGAATGAATGCTAAGAATACCTGGACCGGTGTTGACCACGGCTTATCTGTGATAAACGAGTTAGCCAAGACTGCAGGATAGTGCCGCGCAATGTTAGAGCAGAAGCCTCCGGGCTTTTATGCCGGAGGCTTCTGTTTTTCTTGCGACCTGGATGATCTTATAGCTTCTCATTCAAGTAACACTTCATCTCAGCCACATTGCCAAACCCGAGTGATTTTGCGATCTTGGACGCAGTGCCGGTCGCAACCTGGCCGCGGTCCTTGTGGTAGTCCACTTTGCAGATATGTGGTTTCCCGTCGGCGCCAACACCTTCAAACATGTTGGAGCCTTTCGCCGCCTTCTGGAACCCGAGATGCTTGAGGATCCGGCTGACTTCGCCATAGGTGAAACGGATCGGCATGACCTATACCCCCAATATCAGCCTTAGCTTCTCTTTATCGCCTTCGCACCGCGCCAGTTTGGCGACGACAGCTTTCTTCTCTGCGGGGTCGTATCGGGCATATAAGTCAAGCCTATCGTAATATACTTCGAGATAGTCGATAGTTGAAGCAAGAAGGTCTTCAATGGCCATTGCCTTGGTTTCGCCTTCACCATAAATATCAATTTCTGCGATGGAAACAGTCCATACCTTTAGTTCGGCATCGAACTCCTCATCGATTGTCACGGGCATATATTTTACCCAGACATCCAGAATAGCTTTATTAAGATGAGAGACTTCGCTATTTTTGTCTGCCAAATTGATCGTTATGACTTCGTGTCCCAGCGCAGCGATAGCATGCACTTGCGAATACTGATCCCTGGTTTCCCTCACGTTATGCCGTGGCAAACTAAGAGACATGTTCAATCCCTCCTTGAGGCTGATGGTGGCGTCGGCAGCCATGATGGCTATGGTAGCCACACTGTCAGTATATCCCTTCTTTGCCCGAATGTCCATTAGAGCAACTGCCGGGATAAATCGCGCTGCCTTTTATAGTGTCAACCATTATTTTTGTTGCGCAACTGAGTTTTGCTGCTGTTTCAGCGGGATTACCCGCTGCATTATCCCGGCCCGATCACCGGTAATTACCACTCTGGAGAATCATCGGATTGACAACGCTGAAGGATGCATTGCGATATTGAGGCTTCCTTCCGCTACAAGCTGACTTGGCAGCACGGGCTTCTGATCGTGTGCCAGGCACTTGATCGCACAAAATAGATTGTGTTACCATCATTGTAAAGACAAGGAGGACGAAAATGAGAACTATTGCCATCGAAGAGCATTTTTCCACGTACCAAGATACCAGATGCACCTCTGGATCTTAAAAGGAGGGATTTAGCTTGAAAGTGATGATTATCACCAGCAGTCCCAACAAGGATGGCCTGACCGAAACCTGCGGCAGAGTTGCCAGGCAAGGGGTCGAGGCTGCCAAAGGGGAAGCCGTAATGGTGCGGTTGAATGATCTGAACATCGCAAAATGCCAAGCCTGCGATAATGGCTGGGGTACGTGCCTGAAGGAACACCGGTGCCAGGTGGAAGATGATTTTCAAAATCTTCATGAGTCCGTGGGCGCCGTGGATGCATTTATTATCATCACACCGGTGTACTGGGGCGATCTGAGCGAATCTGCAAAGGCGTTCTTTGACCGGCTGCGCAGGTGCGAAGCCCCCAATCAAAGCCGGAACAGGCTGGAGGGCAAACCGGTGATTTCGGTGGCTGCAGCCGGAGGAAGCGGCAGAGGGACGCTCACCTGTCTATCTTCCCTGGAAAGATTATGGACTCACGTGAGGGCGGACATCTTCGATCTGCTCGGGATCACGCGCCGAAATAGAGACTATATGCTGGAGGCAATTCGGTCTGCTGCAAACCAGGTGGCTGCAAGCTGAAGGGCGACCAATTGTTCCGTCTGGAGGCGTGCATCATGGAATTGATCAAAATCAAGGGTGGCGCCTATTATATTCCGGCGCCGACGAACGTGGGGGTCTACGTTTTCAAGGACAAGCAGTGCCTGCTGGTGGACACCTGCCTGGACAACAGCGAGGCCCGGCAGATCGACGGAGTGCTGCATCAGCATGGCCTGCGCCCAAAATACATCATCAATACCCACAGCCACCTGGACCACTGCAACGGCAATCACTTCTTTCAGACTACCTATCCGGGCTGCCAGGTGCTGGGGCATGCCAGCGGCCGGTTGTTCCTGGAAAACCCCGACCTGCTGTCCGTGATCCTGTTCTCTACCGCTCCCATCAGGGGCATCCAGAAAAAGGCGCACCGATTCACGACGCAGTATTCGCTGGATTGGGGAGTCAATAAGATCAATGATGAAAAATTTGCGGTCTTATCTTTAGGGGGGCATGCGCCAGCCCAGATCGGCATCGTCACGCCGGAAAAGGTCTGCTTCCTGGGGGACGCCATCTTCAGCCGGAGCATCCTGGATAAATACTCGCTGCCCTACCTGTATGACATCGCCGGCAGCCTGAACACCCTGCAGCGGCTCCGGGAGATCGACGCCGACCAGTTCGTGGTCGGGCACGCGGACCAGGTTTATGACAGGGCCGAACTCGGCACACTGGTTGACTTCAACCTGGACGACCTGAACCAATACCTGAAGCAGGTCCTGGAACTGCTGGAGTATCCGCTGACCCGGGAGGACCTGCTGGAAAACCTGGTGGTGTTGAACAACCTGGAGCTAAACCTGACGGAATATCACATCCTGTTGGCGACGGTGTCTGCCTTCGTCAAGTATTTCTACGATCGGGACGCCATCGAATTCTCCATCGCCGACGGCAGGCTCTACTGGTATCAGAAGTAGCGCCTTCACCTGTCACAAAAAGATGGGCGCCGGTGTTTATACAGTGTCAAGAGAAGTGGCCAGCCCAGCTCTGAAGTAATTTGGGAGTTCCTGATGCCTTCAGGTGTTGGAACTATGACGTATACAGCAGAAACCTTTTGATTAGTGCCGGGGAAGCCCGGGCGGGCGAAAGCGGAGGTGGTGCGGCTGAGAACATCGCGGTTCGATAGAATTTGGCAGGGTGGGTCACTTGGGTTATCATGGAGACAGGTTTATGATTCCAAAGTCAGGGCTGGAGAAGCCAGGGCAAGGAGCAATGGCCATGCCTGATCGACCGGTGTCAAATGCACCTCAGCCCGGGCAGGGCGCCCGGGGTAAGGTGCCTGCAGGCATCTCCTACGAGGAGACCTACCACAGCTTTTACGCCCAGGTGGTGCGACAACTGACCTACCTGTTGGGCGACCGGGCAGCGGCGGAGGATGTCGCCCAGGAGACTTTTCTCAAGCTGTATACGGTTCCACCCCCGACCAGGCAGAATATCGGGGGTTGGCTGCACCAGGTGGGGGCGCGTCTTGCCTTGAACTACCTGCGCACTGAGAAGCGGCGGCAGCGGCGGGAACTCCAGGCGGAAGATCCTTCCGGGGACAAGGTGATCCCCTTGGAAGAGATCATGTGGAGGCAGGAAACGGTGCGTCTCGTCAGGGAGGTGCTGGGCGGGATGCCTGCCCGGGAAAGGATGGCGCTGCTGCTGCGGCACACCGGCTTAACCTACCAGGAGATCGCTGTGGCCATAGAGGTTGCCCCGGGCTCGGTGGGGACGCTGCTGGCCAGGGCGCAGCGGCGGTTCCTGGATCTATTCAGACAGCGGAAGGATGATGAGCAGTGAGGTGCTTAAGCGAAGGGGAATTGCTGGCCTATCTCGATGAACAGTTGGCGCCGCGGCAGATGGTGTCGGTCAAGACTCACCTCACCCGCTGCGGTCATTGTTGTAACAGCCTGGCACAGCTTCAGGCGGAGGGTGACCGGGTGGCCGCCCTGCTGGATTCCTACCAGGCGGCGACAATAGGCTCAAGTCAGAGAAGAGAGGGCTCCCGTTATTCTATAGAGGGACTCTGCCTGGACGAACAGTCCGTAAATACGAAAGGAGTGGATTCAATCTTGAAGCGTTACCAGGGATACGTGGCCGCTGCGGCGGCGGTGGTAGTGCTGGCCGGCCTGTTCAGCTTCGGCCCGGTGCGGAGTTTTGCCGCCCAGATGCTGCAGGTCTTCCGGGTCAACCAGGTGCAGGTGCTGCACTTCGACCCGGCCGACGTTCAGCAGTTGCAGAATGCTTTGCAGGCCAGCGGCCAGAAGATAGACACGGCCAGCTTCGGGAACTTTACCAACCAGCAACTGCAGGACAGCAGTCTGGTGAATGCCAGTACAGTAACTATCGACGGGCAGACGATCACCGTGCCGACAGCCATTGGCGCCTATCAGATAACCGGGGATCTGCAGTTGAACCAGGGCACACAGCTCCTCGCTACCCCCAAGGTGGATGGCATCAACAGCTTTTTGACCAGCCTGGGCAGCAAGAGCCTGCTACCCGCCAATCTTGAAGGCCAGACCTTTACCATTAAGATTCCAGGTTCCGTGAGCGCCACCTTCGAGCAGCCGGGAGCGACTGGCTCGCTGATCCTGAGCCGCTCATTGTCCCCGGTCTTGACAGTGCCGGCCGGTGTCGATGTGGAACAGGTCAGACAGGCCCTGCTGGCTATCCCGATCCTGCCGGAAAACATGCGCAACACTTTGGCCGGTGTGAATATTTACAATAAGACATTGTTGATTCCCGATTTCGCGATCGACCAACGTGGCGGATCCATCGAAAGCGTCACTGTCAACGGCAGCCAGGGTGTCCTGATCACCCCGCCGCCGCAAGGCTCCAAAACCGGGCCACTCCATCATCTGCAGCTTGGCAATAAGCTTTTTCCGGAACACCGGATTAACGGCAACGCCCTGATTTGGCCGCAGGGCGGAGTCTGGAACTGCCTGGAGGGGAACTTCACGCTCGACGAGGCTACGGCTCTGGCAGCATCAATCCAGTAGTATGTCGGGCATGCTGTTGGCGCAGTCTCTGAATTGAATGGCGGTGTTGGATTGACAACGGTTCTGGAGACGGAACAATTGACCAAGCTCTACCCGACCGGAGGGGGATGTTTCGACATCTCCCTCTCGCTAGGTGCCGGAGAAACATTCGGGCTCCTGGGGCCGAACGGAGCGGGGAAGAGCACCTATATCAAGATGTTGGTCGGCTTGCTCACTCCCACCTCCGGCAGGGCGCGCATCCTCGGCCTGCCCCTCGGCAGCCTGGAGGCCCGGCGGCAGGTGGGTTTTTTGCCCGAGAATTTTCGCTACCACGACTGGATGACTGCGGCCGAACTGCTGGAGTTTCACGGAACCCTGCACGGCCTGAGCCGGGGCGAGGCCCGGCAGCGGATCGCGCAAGTTTTGGACACGGTTGGACTGAAGGGTTTGGAGAAAAGGCTGGTACGCACCTTCAGCAAGGGTATGCAGCAGCGACTGGGGCTGGCGGTGGCGCTGTTGCCCCGGCCACGCCTGCTGTTCCTGGATGAACCGACCTCTGCCCTGGACCCTATGGGGCGGCGGGAGATCCGGGAGATCATGCAGGAGCTTCAAGATCGGGGCATGACCATCTTTCTCAACAGCCACCTGCTCACCGAGGTGGAGAAGGTCTGCCAGAAGGTGGCCGTGATCAGGAAGGGTCGCATCGTGGCTACCGGCAGGCTGGAAGAACTGCTGGGGATGGGGCAGCATCATGAGGTGCAGTTGGAGGTCGGCAACCTGGCCGCGGAGCTGCTGCAGCGCATCGAACAGATCGCCATCGTGCTGCACCGGGAGGACGATGCCACTGGCTGCTCGAAGCTCAAGCTGCGGGTGGAAGACCGGGACAAACTGCCCCTGCTGGCAGAGGCAGTGGTTCACGGCGGCGGGAAGATCTTCAACCTTTCCATGGTTCAGAACTCCCTGGAGGATCTGTTCGTGGAACTGATGGCAGGTGAAAATGCAGATGCTTAAGGGAATCCTGGTGATGGCCCGCTTTGCCCTGCTGGAAGTGCTGCGGAAAAAGGTAGTCCTGGCCGGGATGCTCTTGACGTGTGTGTATCTCCTGCTCTTCGGGCTGGGACTGCATTACCTGGGAGCCAATATCGGCGCCGTGCAGCGCCAACTGGCCGGGTTCGGGCTGTTCAGCATGGGCTTTTACCTGGCCACCTTCATGACCGTGCTCATTGCCGGTTTTGCGGGGGTGGGGGCGATCTCCGGGGAGATCGAATCCGGCACCGCTTATGCCTTGCTGGCCGAGCCGGTCTCCCGAAGCCAGATCCTGCTGGGCAAGTTTGTCGGGTACGGTCTGATGATGTGCGCCTATGCCGCCTTTTTTTTCTTTGTCCTCTGGGGCCTGATGGCCTGGCAGTTTGGCGTAGTGCTGCCCGGCCCCTGGACGGTACTGCCGCTGTTTCTGCTGCAGCCGCTGATCATCCTGGCCCTGGCCTTTTGGGGCAGCACCATGATGTCCACTCTGGCCAACGGGATCACCATCTTCCTGCTCTACGGGATCGTCCTGGTAGCGGGCATGATCGAGCAGATCGGCACCTTTATCCGGATGACTGGGGCTTCCGCCGCAGCCCACGCTGCCGGCGTGATGATCAACATCGGCATCGTCTCCAGCCTGGTTCTGCCGGTTGATGCCCTGTATCGCCGGGCGGTCTTCGTGCTGCTGAGCAACACCGGCAACCTGTTGGGTTCACTGCAGGCTATCGGGCCATTCGGCTCCGTATCGGTGCCCAGCCAGGCGATGGTGGTCTATGCCTGGGTCTACCTGGTGGGTTGCCTGTTGCTGGCGGTGCGTTCCTTCAAGCGCCGGGATATCTGACCACAATTGGCGCCGGGCGCCTATCCGTCGCAGAATGAGAAAACCGATGATCCTNNGCACCAATTCAACTTTCGGTCCAAACTTGACATGCAAGCCGGAAAGGTGATTGACAGGGACGGGCCACTTGTGATAAGGTGAGGCCGACAAGTGAATAAGCCGAGACGAGATGAGCCGAGACGAGACGAGCCGAGGAGAGACGACGCGCAGCCAATTGGGATGCGAACCAGTACTTCGGTACTGGTTTTTTTATTAGCCCGGTTTAGGCCAAACAGACGGGAGGGGTATGCTTGCTGCTGATGATCGACAATTACGACTCCTTCACCTTCAACCTGGTGCAGTACCTGGGGGAGATGGGGCAGGAGATCGAGGTGCGCCGCAACGATGCCGTCACCCTGGGGGAGATCGCCGTCCTGCAGCCGAAGGTCATCGTGCTTTCACCCGGCCCCTGTACGCCCAACGAGGCCGGGATTTGCCTGGACCTGATCGCTCATTTTGCCGGCCAGGTCCCGATCCTGGGCGTCTGCCTGGGACACCAGGCGATCGGCCAGGCCTTCGGCGGAGAGGTGGTGCGGGCGCCTCGCCTGATGCACGGCAAGACCTCCCTGATCTATCACGACACCCGGACGATCTATGCCGGCCTCAAGAACCCCTTTGCGGCCACTCGTTACCACTCCCTGATCGTGAAGAGGGAGACCCTGCCGGCCTGCCTGGAGATTACCGCCTGGACCGACCAGGACGAGATCATGGGCATCAGGCACAAGGAGTTGTTCGTGGAGGGGGTGCAGTTTCATCCCGAATCGATCCTTACGGAGGAAGGAAAGCCTCTGTTATGGAATTTTATTCAGAGGGCCGGTCTGTTCTGGCGGGGCGGTCAGTCTGCTCAGTTCGAGCGGGGATGCCAGAACGAGGACGCCAGTTATGTCTGATCTTTTGCCGGTCCCTGAACAGGACCAGAAAGGAACGCCGACAATGGATCTCCAGTTGCGATATGACCAGCCAAAGCAGACGGTTGCGGCCGGAGGGGTGATCTTCGGGAGCCCGGAGGTGATCGTGATGGCCGGTCCCTGTGCCGTCGAGAGCCGCGACTCCTACCTGGCTTGTGCCCGCTCCCTGATGGAAATGGGGGTGCGGGTGCTGCGCGGCGGGGCCTTCAAGCCGCGCACCAGCCCTTACAGCTTTGCCGGCCTTGGCCGGGAGGGGCTGAAGATCCTGGCGGAAGCCAGAGAGGCCACCGGACTGGCGGTGGTGACCGAGGTGCTGGACCCCCGGGACGTGGAGCTGGTGGCCGCCCACGCCGATATTTTGCAGATCGGCAGCCGCAACATGCAGAACTTCGCCCTGTTGCATGAAGTCGGCCAGGGTGGGCATCTGGTCATGCTGAAGCGGGGGATGGCCGCCACCT
>PLQY01000073.1 GCA_003160265.1 Peptococcaceae bacterium
TACGAACGCTACAATAAAAGTATACCAATTTAGCAGGCAGTGATCACATAAAAGGGTACCACTCCAACCAAATACCCCGTATCATTGAATTGGACAAATACGATGATATGGGGAGGATAGGAGTTGATTGGAGTGGACTACTACAAGTCTATCAGACATCTTTCAGTAGTTGAAGGGCTATCGCAAAGGGCAATAGCCAAGAGACTCGGGATCTCCCGCAAGACTGTCAAACGCTACTGTCTCGGAGAAATTCTGCCCTGGGAAAAGCGACCGAGAATGGAGCGCCAGAAAAAGGTCATCACCGATGACATCAAAGAATTCGTCAAGCAGTGCTTTGAGAAGGACAAAGCCGCCCCTGCAAAACAGCGCCATACCGCCAAACGGATCTATGAGCGGTTGAAAGATGAGAAAGATTTTCAGGGCGCCGAACCCACGGTGCGGCGTCTGGTGTCTCAACTCCGACCCAGGGATCCGGAGGTGTACATTCCTCTGGCCTTCTCCCCGGGCGAGGCTGCCCAGATCGATTGGGGAACCGCCACGGTGTTCATCGCCGGTGAGAGAACGATTGCGCATCTCTTCTGTGTCCGGCTCTGCTACAGTTGCGCACCGTTCGTCATGGCCTTCCCGGTAGAACGTGAGGAAACCTTCCTGGAAGCGCACCAGAACGCCTTTTCCTATTTCGGAGGAGTCAGCAGGACCGCGGTATATGACAATTTAAAAACCGCCGTCAAGGAAGGCTGGGGCAAGTACGCCAGGGAGCAGGACGCCCTGATCGCCTTCCGCGCTCACTATGCCTACGAGACCTGGTTCTGCAACAGAGGAGAGGGGCATGAGAAAGCGCTCGTTGAGGGGCTGGTCGGCTACATCCGGCGCAATGTCCTGGTGCCCATCCCCGAAGCAGATGACTGGCAGGAGCTCAACGAACTGATCCTGGAACGCTGCCGGCGCTACACCGCCGAGCACCAGATCAGAGGCCGGGAGCTGCCGGTAAGGGAAGCCTTCGCCATCGAGAGATCCGCACTGATCCCGCTGCCGGTCAAACCGTACGACACGGCGCTCTCCAAAGAACCCCGGGTGGATTACTACGCCACCGCCTCATTTGACAAGAACAGATACTCCGTGCCGGTAGCCAACGCCGGCAAGGTGGTGACCGCCAAGGGCAGCGCCTTCCTGGTGGAGATCTATTGCCACGGAGAGTTGCTCGCCAGCCATGAGCGCTGCTACGAGCAGGGCAAGACCAGGTACAAGCTGGAGCACTACATTCCCCTGCTGGAAGAACGGCCGCGCTCCGTCATGAACGCCAGGCCGGTCAGGGAGGCCAAGTTGCCAGAGGAGATCCGAAGTTTCTCGCTGTCGCTGGAAGACCCGGACCGGAGCATGGTGAAATTGCTCCGCCTGACCGTCGACCACGGCCCGGACAAGGTGCTGGCGGCAATAAGAAAGGCGCTCGGGCTTCATCAGTTTTCGGTGGACGTGGTCGCCTACTACGCCACAGCTGGCGCCGGCGCCCCGGTCGTCCCCATCAAGGGGCCTGTCGTGCAGCCGATTGACCTCACCAGCTACGATGCCCTCCTGGCGGGAGGTGGCCTCTTATGAACGCCAGTCCGGAGCTGATCAGGATCTACGCCAAAGAGCTGAAACTGCCAACGCTGGCTCATTATGAGGAGATACTGCGCCAGGCTGAGGACCAGGGTCACGGCTACGAGCAATTCCTCCAGGCTCTCCTGGAACGGGAGATTGATCAGAGACAGGCAAACCAGCAGGTAAGAAGGATCAGGGCAGCCCGCTTCCCGGTCAAGAAAAGCCTGGACGACTTCGAGTTCAAGAACCTGGTGAATGTAGAAGAGGCCTTTGTCTGGCAACTGGCCACCGGGGAGTTCATCGACAAGCACGAGAACATCATTGCGATCGGCAACCCGGGTACTGGCAAAACTCATCTGGTGATCGGTCTCGGGATCCGATTATGCAAGCTGAAGTACCGGGTGCGCTTCGTCACTGCGGCCGATCTCGCCACCGAGTTGGCGGAGGCTCAGGCGAACCACCGGCTGACCCGCCTGGAGCAGTCGCTGGAGAAGGTCGACCTGCTGGTTCTGGACGAGCTCTCCTACCTGACCTTCACCAAGCCGCAGGCGGAGTTGCTGTTTCACCAGCTCTCACTAAGAAATGAGCGTGGCAGCGTGGCGATAACGACGAATTTGGAGTTCTCCCGCTGGGAGGAGTTCTTCCCCGATACCATGCTGACCGCCGCCCTGATCGATCGGTTGACGCACCACGCCCATATCCTCAACATGAACGGAACGAGTTTTCGGTTGAAGCAGAGGCTGCAGAAAAAGAGCGTCACTAGTGACGGGGCAATTTCAGACACCAAAGAGGAGATGAAGCCCGATGAGAATTAGCAAGCAAAAGCGTCAAATCAGGAAACTGGTTCAGATACTGTTCGGAAGGTACGACGTTCCGTCCATTTATGCCGGGGACATCGCTGGTTGCCTGGAATGCCCCCTGGAGATGGTCGAAGAAGAACTCGGTCTGCTCTACGAAGAAGGTGTCCTGGAGCCCGTTTTTGAACTGCATTGCCGCCTCTGCGGCGGCGTCATCGCCACCCATGAATCACCCCGCTACCTGATCGGGGGCCTGGCGGCGGAATGTCCACACTGTTTGAATCAATCCGAGTACGACTCAGAAGACGATCTGGTTAGAGCCTGGGCGGTGCGCAAAGATGAGTACGACCTTGATGCAGATGGCGCCGCAGGATGTGAAAAAATCCTGTCACTAGTGACGGCATAGATGGGGGGGATTGACGATGGGTACCCCCGGTAGGGAACGCCAATCTGGCTATCGTTGGAATCACCCGCAGCGAAACATCACGTTCCGGGATCGGGATGAGGATTGGACTGTGAGGCGGGCGTTAGCAAGAACACGTATGACTCCTCGCCAGGTACTGCTCAACTGGGCGCAGCAAGTTTTGACGCAGCCTAATCCACAAGAAGGTCCCGGTAAACCGAATGCTGCTCCAGTGACCGGCGCCGTTTAAATTGTCAAGGATCCGTCCCGTCACTAGTGACGCATTAAATCAGAGTCACTAGTGACGGGCAACCTGAGCACCCCGGTGAGGAGGTGATTTCTTCGGGATAGTGAGTCACTTTTTTAAAGATCACGGTGGATCAGTTTCGAGTTGACGATCGCAACCTACCATTACTTAAGGCGGATTACTTAAAAAGATCAAAGTGGTATCCTTTTTAAAGATCAAAGGGTGGTACCCTTTTTAAAGATCA
>PLQY01000019.1 GCA_003160265.1 Peptococcaceae bacterium
TGCACCACCAGGAACTCCAGCTTCTCCAAGCCAGAACGGATGTGGTTGCTGTTTGAGTCGGTGAGCACCGGGTTCTCGCCCAGGATGTACATCGCCTTGACAGTGCCATAGTTGGCCCCCTCGAACATCTCCGGGATCTTCAGCCCGACCTTGCCTGGCAGGGACACACCCCAGGCCTGCTCGAACTTGGCCCGGACATTGTCGTCGTTCACATTCTGGTAGCCCTGGTAGACGTTAGGCAGGGCGCCCATGTCGCAGGCTCCCTGAACGTTGTTCTGGCCGCGCATCGGGTTGACCCCGGTGTTGGGCTTGCCCAGGTGCCCGGTCAGCATGGCGATGTTGGCGCAACTCATCACATTCCTGGTGCCGCAGACGTGCTCGGTGATCCCCAGGGTATAGTAGAGACCGGCCTTCTTGGTGATGGCGTAGAGGCGGGCGACATCATAAAGCATGCCCACCGGCACCCCGGTGATCTCGGAGACGCGTTCCGGTGTGTAACTGGCCACCGTCTCCTTGAGAGCATCGAAATTCTCGGTGCGCTCCTCGATGAACTGCTTGTCCTGCAGGTCTTCCTTGATGATGATGTGCATCAGGCCATTGAGGAGGGCGATGTCGGTGCCGGACTTGAGCTGCAGCCAGTAGTCAGCCTCCTCGGCCAACTCGGTGCGCCGCGGGTCGATCACGATCAGTTTGGCGCCCCGGCGGTGGGCCTGTCTCATCTTGCATCCGATAACCGGGTGGGCCTCGGTGGGGTTCGTTCCGATCAGGAACAGGAGTTCCGAGCCGTCAACGTCACTGATGGGGTTGGTCATTGCTCCGCTGCCGAAAGAAGTGGCCAGACCGGCCACGGTCGGAGCGTGTCAGGTACGGGCACAATGGTCGACGTTGTTTGTGCCCATCACCACCCTCGTGAATTTTTGCACCAGGTAATTCTCCTCGTTGGTGCACCTGGCGGAACTTAGTGCCGCAAAGGAATCGGCGCCGTGCTTGTCCCTGATCTCCTTGAAGCGGGTGGCGATCAGACCGAGGGCTTCTCCCCAGGTGGCTTCCTCGAACTTGCCGTTCTTCTTGATCAGCGGCTTGGTGAGACGCTTGGGGTTGTGGACATAGTCCCAGCCGAATCGCCCCTTGACACAGAGGGCGCGCCCGTTGACGGGGCCGTTCGTGGAAGTCACGCCTACGATTTTGCCGTTCATGATGTTGAGATCGAAGTTGCAACCGACACCGCAGAAGGGACAAGTTGTCCTGACCCTCTTGAGCTCCCAGCGGCGGCCCTTGCCGCGCATCTGCTTCTCGGTCAGTGCCCCGGTCGGGCAGACAGAGACGCAGTTGCCGCAAAAGACGCAATCTGATTCGATATATGGGGTGTCGCCAAAGGGAGCCACCTTGGTGCCAAACCCCCGGTAGGCGAAGTCCAGGATGTCCTTGCCGGTTATCTCGTTACACGCCCGGATACACTTGCCGCAGACGATACACTTGTTGAGGTCGCGGACGATGAAGGGGTTGCTCTCCTCCAGGTCGTAGTGATGCTCCTCGCCTTTAAAAGATCCCTTCGTGACGCCGTAGGCGTAGCAGTACTCGGCAAGCCTGCAGTCGCCCATTTTCTCGCAGGTCAGGCAGTCCATCGGGTGGTTGGCCACCAGCAGCTCTAGAATGGTCTTCCTGGCTTCCATCACTGCCGGCGTGTCTGAGCGCACCACCATGCCCGGCGTGACAGTCGTCACGCACGATGCCGGCAGGTTGCGCATGCCGGCGATCTCCACCACACAGATGCGGCAGGCCCCCACCGAGCTCAGGCAGGGATCGTAGCAAAGCCGGGGGATATGAATCCCGATGGACTCTGCGGCGTCCAGGACCGAGGTGCCGGCCGGAACCTCAACATCCTTCCCGTCGATAGTCAACTTGATCAGATCCACGCACATCACTCCTCCCAGAAATTCTTAACGCTCAGGTCATTGTCTCTTTCCTCAGCAAAAACTCTTTTTAAAAAAGGTGGGTTGCCCCTATCTTGCCCTTGAAAGGGGCAACCCGGGTGTGAGAAAAAGTGGCTTGAAACCCCAAATAAATGGGGACGCCAGCAAAAGAAAAACATCCGACCGCGGTTGGATGTTACATATCCCTGACTAACCAGGACCTGCCAAAAAAGAAAGGCCGGATCCCGGGTAGGCAGGACCAGGCCATCAAAGACGTTGATGTCTCATCAGACGCTGATGCAAGCTCCTTTCCAACCACGGGGGGCAAACCCGTTTCCAGGCTTACCGAATGGCCCTGCTGCCATAGCCTTCAGCCTTAGGCAGGCAGGACTCGGAGCTGTATTCACTTGTCTATAACGTATAATTCGTCAACAACTTGCTGTTTCCTGCTTTTCAATCCACGCCCCCGTGCGGGGGGGCGACAGCTATTTTTCCTTGCAGGCGCTCATTTAATGCCTGTCTCTCGATGTCGGAAGCTTGACTATCTTTTCCAACCGAACATCTAACCTCGTGCCTCGATTACGGCCACTGCAGGCCCTGGTCGTCTATCCTGGCATAGCTGAAGCCGGCGAACAGCGGGGCCAGCGAGGCCATCTCGGCGTAAATCTGCTCGGGATTCCGGTAGTTCATCGGGTAGCCGATCCTGGCGCTCAGCTCGGAGATCACCTGCCAGTTGGTCTTGCCCGCCAGCGGCTCGATCGCCTTGCATACCCGCTGCACCCTGCGCCTGGTATTGGTGAAGGTGCCGTCCGTCTCTGCAAAGCTGGCGGCCGGGAGCACCACGTCGGCATACGCTGTGGTCTCCGACAGGAACATGTCTTGCACCACCAGGAACTCCAGCTTGGACAGGCCGGACCTGACCAGTTCGCTGTCCAGGCCATCGCGCACCGGGTCATCGCCCAGGATGAACATCGCCCTAAGGGCACCGTCTTTGGCCCTGTCAAACATCTCCTGGATGGTCAGCCCGGGCGCCCCGGGCAAGGAGACTCCCCAGGCGCTCTCGAACTTGGAGCGTACCCCCTGGTCGCTGACTCGCTGATAGCCGGGGAGGGCATTAGCCAGGGCGCCCATGTCACTCGCTCCCTGGGTGTTGTTCTGGCAGCGCAACAGGGTGATATTGATGAACTCCTTGGAGAGCTCCTCGCAGGTCGGGTCCTCGCAGCCCCTGGCCGCATGGCAGGTACGGGCATAATGGTCGATGTTGTTGGTGCCCATCGCCGCCCTGGCGAGTTTCTGCAGCAGGTAGTTCTCCTCGTTGGTGAACCGGGCCGAGCTGATTGCCGCGAATGAATCAGGCCCGTTTACATCCCCGATCTCCTTGAGCCGCTCCGCCACCAGGTCGAGCGCCTCGTCCCAGGAAGCCGGAACAAGCTGTCCGTCCTTCCTGATCAACGGTGTTGTCAGGCGCTGGTCGCTGTGGATGAAATCCCTGGTAGCGAACCGTCCCCTGATGCAGAGAGCATTACCGTTGACGGGGCTGTCCGCGTACGAGGTCACTCCGACGACCTTGCCGTCCTTGACGCAGAGGTTTAAATTGCAGCCGGCGCCGCAGAAGGTGCAGGTCGTCCTGACCTTCTTGAGCTCGAAGCGGCGGCCCGTTCTCCACATCTGCTTCTCGGTCAATGCCCCGACCGGGCAGAAGGAGACACAGTTGCCGCAGAAGATGCAGTCAGATTCGGCATAGCTGATATCCCCGAAGGGGGTCACCTTGGTGTTGAAGCCGCGGTAGGCAAAATCCAGGATGTTCTTGCCGGTCACTTCTGCGCACGCCCGGATGCACTTGCCGCAGACGATGCACTTGTTGAGGTCGCGGACGATAAAGGGGTTGTCATCCTCAAGGTCGTAGCTGTGCTTGTCGCCCAGGAACGGGCTCCCCTTGATGCCATAAAGGTAGCAGTATTCGGCCAGTTTGCAGTCGCCCAGCTTCTCACAGGTCAGGCAGTCCAACGGGTGGTTGGCGATCAGCAGCTCGAGAATGGTCTTCCGGGCCTCGATCACCGCCGGGGTATTGGTGCGTACCACCATGCCGGGGGCTACCCAGGTGACACACGACGCCGGCAGGTTGCGGATGCCGTCGATCTCCACCACGCACAGGCGGCAGGCCCCTACCGAGCTCAGGTCGGGGTCGTAGCAGAGGTGGGGGATACGGATACCGACCACTTCAGCCGCATTTAAAACCGTGGCGCCGGCCGGAACCTGAACCTCTTTCCCGTCAATGGTCAATTTAACCAGTTCCACGCTCGCAAATCCCTCCCAACGTCTTAATCCCAATTTTTTAAACTGGAATCTCAAGATCAAAAAGTTGCAATTTTTAAGCTGTCATGTAACCGCTCAGCCTGCCTCAAGGAAAGATTCAAAAAGCACATCATCTTGGCTTGAGGGTAGCCTTGTTGGCTAGTTGATTCCGCTCGCTCCCCAAAGCAATAGGTCGCTCACTGGAATCAACTAGCCAACTACAATAGGTTTCATCTGCTATAAATTTTACGATGGACTAGCCTGAGCAGTTACGCTGTCATAGCCTCAAGTCTTTACGCGGGAGGGCGCGGTACGTACTGATCCTTTAAGGATGATTCGGCCCCGTTCATGCTCTGGCTTCAGGCTATTTTTTCAATCCTTACCGCACATACCTTCAATTCAGGAATCTTGGACTTGGCATCCACTTTCGGATTCGTCAACTGGTTGATCGGCGTCTCAGAGAAGTGGAACGAGGTGAACACCAGTCCCTTGGGCACTGTCTCTGTAATTCGAACCGGGATCTCGATGGAGCCGCGCCGCGATGTCAACCTCACTTTATCGCCGTCGCAAACTTCCAGATCGCTTGCATCCAGGCAATTGATCTCCAACGTGTCCGAAGACATGTAATCCTCGATCATGGTCTTCCTGCTCATGGTGCCGGTGTGGTAATGGTACAGCCGGCGTCCGGTGTCCAGGAGCAGCGGGTATTCCGCACTCGGCATCTCGTCCGGAGGAACGTGTTCGGCGGGCTTGAACTTCCCGATCCCGCAGACAAACTCGTTGCAGTGCATGATCGGCGTGCCCGGATGCCCCTCGTTCGGACACGGCCACTGCAGTCCGCCCTTCTCCAGGCGCTGGTAGGAGATGCCCGCGTAGGACGGCGTCACCTTCCGCATCTCGTCAAAGATCTCATTGGACGAAGCGTAGCTCATCGGATAACCCATAGCAGTGGACACCCCGCAGATGATCTCCCAGTCCGGCCTGGCCATTCCCGGCGGCTCAACCGCCTTGCGCACCCGCTGGACGCGCCGCTCGGTGCTGGAGAAGGTGCCTTCCTTCTCGGCAAAGCAGGCGCCAGGCAGCACCACGTCGGCAAGCTGGGCGGTCTCGGTCATGAAGATGTCCTGCACCACCAAAAATTCCAGGTGCTTCAGCTCATGTACAACGTGGTTGGCATCCGGATCGCTGAGCACCGGGTTCTCGCCCATGATATACATTCCTTTAATCCGGCCCTCCCCTGCGGCAGTCATCATCTCACCGATGGCCAGGCCAGGTTTGTCGGAAATCTGGCAGTTCCAGAACGGCTCGAACTTCTGACGCACAGCTTCCACGCCTACGTTCTGGTAGGCAGTCAACACGTTCGGCAGCGCCCCCATGTCGCAGGCACCCTGCACGTTGTTCTGGCCTCGTAGCGGGTTGACTCCGGTAGATTCCCGCCCGATCATGCCGCAGAGCATGGACAGATTGGCAACGGACAGCACATTGTCGGTGCCGATGGTGTGCTGGGTGAGGCCCATGGTGTAAAGGATGGTGGACTTTCCTGCTCCTGCGTAGGCCCGGGCCACCTTCCTGATAGTCTCCGCGGGCACTCCCGTAATCGTCTCCACGTACTCGGGCGTGTATTTGGCGACCACCTGCTGCAGTTCCTCGAAGCCCAGGGTGCGTTCCTTGACAAATTTCTTGTCATAGATGTCCTCGGCGATGATCACATTCATCAGGCCGTTGAGCAGGGCGATGTCGGTGCCAGGCTGCAACCGCACGTGAATCGTCGCCAGCTGTGCCATGTCTGTCTCCCTGGGGTCGACGACGATCAGCTGGGCGCCCTTGTGTAGCGCCTCGTTAATTTTGTACCAGATGATCGGATGAGCCTCCATAGTGTTGGTGCCGCAGGCCAAGATCAGATCGGCATTGGCAATCTCACCGATCGAGTTCGTCATAGCACCGCTCCCGAAAGCTGTCGCCAGACCGACGACTGTAGGAGCGTGTCAGAGACGGGCGCAGTGATCGATATTGTTGGTACCGAGCACCGCGCGGGCAAACTTGCTCATCAGGTAGTTCTCCTCATTGGTGCAGCGAGCAGAGCTCAGCACCCCGAAGGAGTCGGAACCATGCTTATCTTTAATCTCTCTGAACTGGCTGGCGATCAGGTCGAAGGCCTCAGTCCAGGTCGCTTCCTTAAACTCCCCGTTTTTCTTGATCAGCGGCGTTTTCAGGCGGTCATCGCTGTGGATGAACTCGTAGCCGAACCGCCCCTTGACGCATAAGAAGCGCCCGTTGACGTCACCATCGGTGCCAGTGACGCCGACGACCTTGCCGTTTTTGACATTCAGGTCGAAAGTGCAGCCCGTGCCACAGTATGGACAGGTTGTTCTGACTTTTTCCAGTTCCCAGGTCCGGCCCACGCCGACCATCTTCTTCTCTTCCAGGGCGCCGACCGGGCAGACCGCAATGCAGCTTCCGCAGTAAACACAGTCTGACTCGCTGATCGGGGTGTCCATAAATGGGCCGACCTTGGTGTTAAAACCGCGGTAGGCAAAATCCAGCACGTTACGCCCGACGATCTCCTCGCAGGCCCGGATGCAGCGCCCGCAGACGATGCACTTGTTCATGTCCCGCAGGTAGAAGGGATTGTCGTCGTCGATAGGATAGGCGTGCTGATCTCCCTTGAAGGGAGATGATAACACTCCGTACTCGTAGCAGTACTGCTGCAGGAGGCACGCTCCTGCTTTCTCGCAGGTCATGCAATCGAGCGGGTGGTTAGCGATCAGAAGCTCCAGCAGAGTCCTTCGTGCTTCCAGGACCGCCGGCGTGTTGGTGCGCACCACCATCCCCTCGCTGCAGGTGGTGACGCACGAGGTGGGGAGGTTGCGCATGCCATCTATCTCTACCACGCACAGGCGGCAGGCCCCGACGGCGGACAGGTCCGGGTCATAGCACAGGGCCGGGATCTTGATCCCGATGGACTGGGCAGCGTCCAATACCGATGTGCCGGCCGGCGCCTGCACCGTCTGGCCATCAATGGTGACGGTTACAAGAGCCACTTTTTCTCACACTCCTTTTTACTAACGGGCAGCCACTGCGATCGGGCTGCTTGTCGCACCACCAGCGTCTTTGCAGTCACACCTCAGGCATCGCTCAGCTTCTGCCACTGCCTGCTCCAAGGTCAGGCCGAGTTCGACCTCGCTGAAGTTATCCAGCCTCTGGTAAACGGGTATTACCGCTTCATGGGGCCGGAGACCTTCTGTGGCAAAAACCCCCTCGACCTTGCGCACCACTGGGCCGGTGACATAAAGCTGGCCTTTGCCACCCAGATACTTGTCGATAGCCGCGGCCGCCTTCTTGCCGGCAGCGATGGCCTCAACCACTGTGTCCGGGCCGGTTACACAATCGCCGCCGGAAAAAATCCCGTCAACGTTGGTGGCCATTGACCGCTTATCGACGTTGACAGTCCCTCTTCTGCTCTTGGACAGGCCGGTCTCGCTGTCGATCCGGTCATATTCGGTCACCTGTCCGATCGCCGGGATGATCAGGTCAACCTTGAAGCTCAACTCTGCTCCCGCTACCGGTACCGGACGCCGGCGTCCACTATCGTCAAAATCTCCCTGGCGCATCTGCTGGCAGACCAGTTCGGTGACATGGCCCTCGCTGCCGGCAACCTTTAACGGCGCTGCCAGGTAGGTGAATTTGACCCCCTCGTGTTCGGCTGCATCGATCTCCTCTTCTGCAGCGGGCATATCCTCGCGCGGGCGGCGGTAGACGACCCGCACTTCCTTGGCCCCCAGCCTGAGTGAGGAGCGAGCGGCGTCCATGGCCACGTTGCCGCCGCCGACCACGGCCACGACCTTGTCTTTCAGGTTCGGCGCCTGCCCCAGGTTGACTTCCCTCAGAAAAGCAACGCCCGGAAGGACGCCTTCCAGATCCTCTCCCGGCACTCCCATCGGCTGGTTGCCGTGAGAGCCGATGGCCAGGAAGAGAGCGGCGTGTTGCTGCTTCAGTTCCGCAACCGTGATATCCTTACCGATCCGGACCCCGGTTTTAATGGTGACACCCAACTGCTGAATCAGGGAGATATCCTGATCGAGCACCTGTCTCGGCAGGCGGTAGTCGGGAATGCCGACTGCCAGCATGCCTCCGGCAACAGGAAGGGCCTCGTAAATGGTCACGCCATAGCCGAGCCGGGCGAGGTAGTAGGCTGCCGACAGACCGGCAGGGCCTGCACCGATAATGCCCACACTCTGCTCCTTGCTCTGGGGTGGTGGTGTTACCTCAACCCCGCCATGCTGGTAGACATAATCGCTGGCAGAACGCTTCAGGACTCTGATGGAGATAGGCTGGTCCATCGTGCCGCGGCGGCATCTTTGCTCACAGGGGTGGTTGCAGACCCGCCCGCAGACCGATGGCAGGGGGTTATCCCGCATGATCAGCAGATAGGCGTCAGCGAAACGTTTTTGTTTGATCAGGTCCACATAGAGCGGCACGTCGATACCCGCCGGGCAGGTGTTCTGGCACGGCGAGACCACCAGTTCGGAACAGACGGAGGCTGGGCAGTGCTTATCCAAGATATGGGCCTCGTACTCATCGCGGAAGTAGCGCATAGTAGATAGCACCGGGTTCGGAGCGGTGTTGCCCAGGCCGCACAGGGCGGTGGCCTTGATCACCCGGCAGAGGCGATCAAGGGTGTCGAGATCTTCCGGCACGCCCTTGCCGGCGCAGATCCGGGTCAGGATCTCCAGCATCCGCTTCGTTCCTTCACGGCAGGGAGTGCACTTGCCGCAGGACTCGGACTGAGTGAAGTTCAGGAAGAACCGGGCCAGGTCGACCATGCACGTGGTCTCGTCCATGACCACCATACCGCCGGAACCCATCATGGCGCCGGCGGCGATCAGGGATTCGTAGTCGACCGGGGTATCCAGCATCGAGGCGGGAATACAGCCGCCGGAGGGACCGCCCATCTGCACGCCTTTATAAGCCTTACCCCCGACGATGCCGCCCCCGATTTCAAAGATGATCTCCCGCAGGCTAATGCCCATCGGGACCTCTACCAGGCCGGTGTTGTTGACCTTTCCGACTAGGGCGAACACCTTGGTNNGGCGAACCAACTGCCGCCCCTCAGGATGATCTGGGGCACGTTGGCAAAGGTCTCCACGTTGTTGATGTTCGAAGGCTTATCCCAGAGGCCCTTGACCGCGGGGAACGGCGGACGCACCCGGGGCATGCCGCGCTTGCCCTCGATCGAGGCCATCAGGGCGGTCTCCTCACCGCAGACAAAAGCCCCGGCGCCCTCCTTGATGTGCAGGTGGAGGCTGAAGCCGGTCCCGAGGATGTCGTCCCCCAGCAGCCCCAGTTCCTCCGCCTGGGCGATGGCGATCTTCAGGCGCTTGATCGCCAGCGGGTACTCGGCCCGGCAGTAGATATAGCCTTCACGGCAACCGATAGCATAGGCCGCGATCGCCATCCCCTCGAGCACGCTGTTCGGGTCACCCTCGAGCACGCTACGGTCCATAAAAGCGCCGGGGTCACCCTCGTCGGCGTTGCAGATCAGGTACTTCAGGTCTCCGGGCGATTTCCGGCAGAACTCCCACTTCATCCCGGTGGGGAAACCGCCGCCGCCCCGGCCGCGTAGTCCTGAAAGCTTGATCTCGTCGATAACCTGCTCCGGGGTCATTTCATAGAGCACTTTTGCCAGTGCCTCATAACCATCCCGGGCAATGCTTTCCTGGATATTTTCGGGATTGATCGTTCCGCAGTTCCGCAGGGCATTCCGCTTCTGCTTCTTATAAAAGGGAATCTCGCCATAGGTCGGGATCTGCTCCTCCGTAACCGGGGCTTTATAAAGCAAGCGCTCGACGATCCGCCCCTTGAGCAGTTGTTCCGCCACGATCTCCGCAACATCATCAGGCTTTACCCTGACGTAAAATGTCCCTTCGGGATAGACGATCGTGAGGGGCCCCATCTCGCAGAAACCGTGACATCCAGTCTCGACAATCTTTATTTCCTGATCAAGCTTATTTTTTTCCAGTTCTTCAGCAAATGCTATCTGGACCAGTTTGGATTTGTTGGATGTACATCCGGTACCACCACAAACCAGGACATGTCCTCTGTACTGTACAGGCACCGTAATCCCCCCTTCCGCAACAAGCTGTTATAGTTCTTCAAAGCTAGCGACTGCAAGGTCTTCAACGATATGCCCGTTCTTTACATGACCTGTAATAATGCGGGGCACATCAGCCGGCTTCACTTTCCCGTAAGTAATTCGTTTTTCTCCAATGCGCTGCACGTCCACGAGGGGTTCCTTCTCGCACATCCCGATGCATCCCGTCTGGGTTACCTGCGCCTGGACATTTTGCTTGTCTAACTCTTCTAAAATGGCAGCCAAGACCTCGCGGGCGCCGGCCGCAATCCCACAGGTCCCCATGCCGACAATAATCTTGACTCCCCCCGCATCTCGCGCTGCCACAAGCTCTTTGGACTCTTCGCGCAGCCGCTTCAGATCTTCCCTGCTTTTCAGTTCCATATCTTCCACCAGATCCTATTTTCGTTGTTCGACTCCCTCGATATTGGAAGTTTGATTTTAGTCTTAGGTATGGCATTTAGCCAATTCCTTCTCCAATCGAACTTCGAACCTCGAACCTCGAGAATGGCCTGGTGTCTTCACCTCCCTTCCTGATTGGGAATAATGACTTTTAAAAATCTAATCCCGGGTCTCCGGTCTACTGGTATTGATCGACGATTTCTTTCAATCCATCTGGAACAAGACGCCCGTAGGCCTCGCCATTGATCATGATCACAGGAGACAAACCGCAGCAGCCGAGGCACGCCACCGTTTCCAAAGTATATCGCAGATCGGGCGTGGTTTCTCCGTCGTTTACCCCGATCTCCTGCTTCATGCGCTCGAAGATCTCTGCTCCGCCCCTCACATGGCAGGCTGTGCCGAGGCAAACCCTGGCAATATTGCGTCCCCTGGGATGCAGGTGAAACTGGGCATAAAAAGTCGTCACTCCGAAAACCCGGCTGGCCGGTAACTTTAACTGTCGCCCGATCTTGAGCAGAATCTCTTTGGGAAGATAGCCGTAAATTTCCTGGGCTCCCTGCAAGATCGGAATCAAAGCACCGTCAGCACCACGCCACTGTTCGAAAAGGGACTCCAATCGTTCTTTCTTTGCTAAGTCTTCTGCATCCTCGACAACCTGATTACAGCCGCATTCAGACATCTAATTCCCTCCCTTCTTAAAATTATTTAATCTAAATAGCCTGTTCCCCGGAGACAGATACCGGTTCACAGGAAATTTGACGGCCGAAAGTTATTATGAAGAAAAAGCCACGCCAGGTCCATTTAAACCTATTTATCTTTATCCAACTTGACTTATTCGACAGCGGATTAAAAAAACCTCCTTAATGCTATTAAAAAAATAGAATGATATGATAAGATATATTCAGGCAGCGCTGGTATATATTAGCTTTGTCTATAAAACCGTTTGTATATAAACCGGCGGACGCATATAATGTAAATATTAACTAACTACCGAAAAATGAAAAGAAAGGGAGATCGGATGGAATGTGTTTGGCCGAAGCTCGAA
>PLQY01000042.1:0-4415 GCA_003160265.1 Peptococcaceae bacterium
CCTTGCTTTTTGACACGTAAGCACCTCCTTTCACCAGGATTGTTACAACATCTTCATAGATTCTATTCTTTACCATCGGTGTATACCTTAAAGGAAGATAAGAAAATCATGACAATTGGTGAGTCTGGCATCCTTCAACCGTTTAGAAAGCTTCGATGTTGTTGNNATGAAGTTGAAATTGTTGACAATATTAACGGCAGACGGAACCATATTTAAATTCCCGTTTACCTGGCCAAGATTGTCATTGGTCTTGGCATACTGGGTCCAGCCGTTCTGTACCTGCTTTCCCTGGAGCAGGCCGGCGTTGTTGCGAAATTCACCAACCTGAATTGCCCCGACCCAAACCCCAACGGCCATAACTGAACACCCTTTCGATTTTCCTGAATTTTCGTTTAGATTTTCATAATTTGGGTGGGAGTCCGGTTCCTTTGGCAGCACCAGGTTTGGGGATGGCTCTCTCCTCAGTGGGTTCGCCTGTAGTTATCTGCATGTCAATGCAATCCGGATCGCTCAGATAGTTCAGCCTGCTGTTAACCAAGTTGGCATCCCCATTGACCCGACCCAGGGAATAGTTGATCTTCGAATGCGACCGCCAACCGCGCTGGGTGTTGTCGCCAGATAATAAATTGGCATTATTCCTGATATCGTTGATCTGAATCTGCCCGATGACAATTGCAGTTTTCCTCACTCTTCCTCACTGTCCCCNNTCCAGCCAATTCCCTTCCTCCTCAGGAAGCTTCAATCCCGGAGGTTCAATGTTGATCATGTCAAACAGATCCGGGTCCTCGACCATGCTGATCAGGTCGGCAATCTCCGCCCGGTCGCCGCTCAGGCGGCCAAATCCGCTGTTGGTCTTGGCATAGGTGCGCCAGTCGCAGAAACAGTTGTTGCCGACGGCTACCACTGAGCCTGTGTCCACATCGGCAATGCGCAAGATATTGATGTTGATGTTCAACTCTTTGAGCACAACAATTGACTCCTTCCGCNNAAAGCGGGCACCCGCTACTGCGTAAAGTCAAGATCCACTGATACCGGCCTGTTTTTGGGGATTTTCACAGTCAACGACCCATTGCTATAGTGAGCGCTGGTTCCGTCGCTACGCACATCACCCGGCAGCCTGATCGCCCGGTAAAATTCCAGAGCCCTGCCATCCTGCCCCTGCCAGCCAGAAGGACTCTGATTTTTCCCCGATACGTAAAGGGTGTCGCCGCGCAGCCGGATGGATATATCGTCTTTGCTTTTGATGCCCGGTATATAAGCGGTAAGTGTTACCTGCCAGGCGGCCTCCGTAATCGTAAACTGCGGCTGCCAGGCGCCGGAGGGCGCCGCCGCGCCCGCGCCTTGAGGGCACCCGCTGGACCCGGCGCCGCCACCTGCGGAAGCGGTTTCTTCCCCATCCTGCCCAGCGCCTGACTCGCTTGAATCCTGAAAATTGAAAATGCCCGATCCCGGGTGCCCTTTCATGATGCCGCCCAGCATCTCTTTATACCAACTGGAATCGATCCCCGGCACGTTGATCATCTTCTGCATCTCCATCGCCTTATCCAACCAGGACCTGTCAAACTTCCAATTGTGGTCAGTCATCTCTTTCATCGCCTTCTGCAACTCCAACGCCTTTTCCAGCCATGCCCGGTCAAACATGACGCAGCCTCCTAAAATTGCCATACCTGCTAACCATAATATTAGAAGAGCGACCAAAAGGTGATCTCAACAATCAGCCCGGCCTGGAATAAAGTAGAGTAGCTTGAAGGCTATCGGGCAAGGGTGGTTGGAATGCTGCACTGGCTCCGGAAACAGGCAGGGAAAATATTTCGTTGGGAGCGGGAAGAGCGGACGGCCAGGAGCGTCGACCAGTGCCTGTCCGAGCTGGCTCAACTGCGTCAGGATTTAGACCGGGAACTGACGGAACGGACCTGGTCGGTTAACAAGATCGTGATCGAGAAGCTGCAGGCGGACAAGGTGGAGTTGAATCTCGGCTCCCTCGACATCGGAGAATTGAGCGGTATGCTCAGCATCGGGTTCAATTACGGCGGGAGACTGATCAAGGTGGACTCGAAGGGCGGTGGAAAAACGGGGCAGCAGCCTCTTCAAGGCAGAACCGATAAACAAAACCCAGCCGCACGGCCCATCAAGAAGACCATGGGCAAGGACGATGTCCAAAACACGGGCAATTACAAACCCGGTACAACCGGTAAACCGGGAGAGCCCGCAAGAACCAGTGTCCACCCTCACCTCAACATTCGTTACAGGTAACCTAAGCCGCCTTACATCACCAGTGCTCCGGCGCCGTGGATCTCACCCCGCCGCAAGGCTTCGAGGGCGGCGTTTGCCTGCTCCAGCGGGAAGGGTTGCACCTCGATGCGCACCGGAACTTTGGGAGCAAGAGCCAGAAACTCCTCCCCGTCCTTCCGGGTGAGGTTGGCCACCGACCGCACCACCCGCTCCCCCCAGAGAATCTCGTAGGGAAATGACGGGATGTCGCTCATGTAGATCCCGCCGCAGACGACCGTCCCACCTTTGGCCACTGCTTTCAGCGCCGCCGGCACCAGTTCGCCCACCGGGGCAAAGATGATGGCTGCGTCCAGTTCCACTGGGGGCGTATCCAGAGAACCGCCCACCCAATCCGCCCCCATCTCCCGGGCGAACCGCTGTGCCTCCGCATCACCAGGCCGGGTAAAAGCGTAGATCTTGCGCCCCTGGTAGCGGGCTATCTGGGCGACGATGTGCGCTGCGGCGCCAAAACCGTAGATGCCCAGGCACTCTGCATCTCCCGCCATGACCAGGGAGCGGTAGCCGATCAGTCCGGCGCAGAGCAGGGGCGCCGCCTGCAGGTCGGGATAGCCATCCGGGATCGGAAAGCAGAAACGGCAGTCAGCGACCGTATACTCGGCAAAACCCCCATCAATCTGGTAGCCGGTGAAACGGGCCTGATCGCAGAGATTTTCCCGGCCGGTGAGGCATCGTCTGCACTGGCCGCAGGAGGCGCCCAGCCAGGGCACGCCCACCCGCTGCCCGGGTGAGAACTGACTGGCCAGATCACCCGTGCTCACCACCGCGCCCACTATCTGATGCCCCATGATGAGGGGAAGCTTGGGTTCCTTCAACTCTCCATCCAGGATGTGCAGATCGGTGCGGCAGATCCCGCAGGCCCGGACCCTGATCAGAACCTGGTTCCGGTCAGGTTCCGGAACCGGTACCTCTGCCAGGCGCAAGGGTTTTCCCGGGGCATCCAAAATCATCGCCCGCATGATGAACGCTCCCTTCCATCACTTTTTAGCCTCGTGTAGGCAGTGCAGCCGGCCACTTTCCAACTCACGGACCACCCGCTCCAGGTACCACTTCTCGGAGCGCCCCGGCGCCATGTTTTTCAGCCTGATAACCTGCAGTCCCAGAGCCTCGTCGGCCATCTTCGGGGACTGAAAGGTAAGCTGCCTGTACCTCTGTTTCAACCGATCAATCTCTCTGTGGCTATGCAGTTTGGCAAGAGCAGGGATTGCCCAGACTCCAGCCGCTAATGCCAGCAGGATCAGTGCCAAGTAAAGCATACGAAGCCATCACCCTTCACGCACTTTCCGGTCGTCGCCGTAAACATTTTCTGTTTTCCAGCTTGTCTGTTATTATAATAGCAGAGTCCATACGTGATGTGTGAGGTTCGAGGTGAGAATCTCACCTACCAATAGTGAGGTGCCGCCATGGACAGGCCCCGGTCGGGTCGGATCCGCTTTCTTACGGTAATCAGCCTGTTTCTGTCCATCTTCTGGGCCTTCTACTCCCTCAAGCTCAGAAAGCTCTGGCGCTCCCAGACCTGGTACGAAGATAGGCGGCGGGAGTTGTTCGCCTCCCAGGCCCGGCGTTTCCGGAATACCGCGGTTGATCTGGGAGGGCTGATGATCAAGCTGGGCCAGTTCTTCAGCACCCGGGTGGATGTGCTCCCCCAGGCGGTTACCAGGGAGTTGGCCGGCCTGCAGGACGAGGTGCAGCCCGAGGACTTTGCAGCGATCAGACAGGAGGCCGAAACAGAGTTCGGGCGGCCGCTGGAGGAGATCTACGAGCGCCTGGACGAGACTCCCCTGGCCGCCGCCTCCCTCGGCCAGGTTCATTGCGGGCGATTGGCAAGCGGGCAGACGGTGGCCGTGAAGATCCAGCGCCCGGGGATCGAGGAAACGGTGGACACGGACCTGAAAGCGNNATTTCATCGGCCTGATCAAGCTACTGACCGACTGGGAGAAGTATGCGGATTTTGACGCCATCTTCAGCGAGTTTTCTGACATGGTGCACGAAGAGCTGGACTACATCCACGAGGGGCACAACGCCGAGATTATCGCCGCCAACCTCGCCGGTAACCGGGAGGTAATCGTCCCCCGGATCTTCTGGGAGCATACCACCAGGCGCGTGCTCACTATGGAGTTCGAGGA
>PLQY01000042.1:4430-6495 GCA_003160265.1 Peptococcaceae bacterium
GCTTCTTCCACGCCGACCCGCACCCTGGCAACCTTTTCATCACCCCTGCCGGACGGATCATCCTGATCGACTTCGGTATGGTGGGAGTGATCTCCAGGCCGCTGCGAGATAACCTGGTGCAACTCACTCATGCCATGATCCAACGGGACTACGACCAAGTGGTGGCCCTGCTCAAAAAGGTCGGCTTCCTGCGGCGCGGCGCCGACACCGAGTTGCTGGCCAGGGCGATTGCATTGTTCATGGAGGAGATCCTGGGTAAGAGAGAAGACCTGTTCAGCGGCAACCTGGGAGAGATTATGGACAATATGGAGAGCCTGTTATACGAGAATCCCTTCCAGATCCCTGCCAACTTCACCTTCCTGGGCCGGGCGCTGGGAACGCTCCTAGGCCTGTGCGTGGGTCTCGACCCGGAGATCGACTTTCTGGACGAGGCCATGCCCTACGTGACCGAATTTACCAGGGAGAACATCAGGACGTGGGATATAGTCAAGAAGAAGGCCACCGCCATCGGCAATTCGCTGGTGGAACTGCCCCCGCTGGCGGAGCGGGTGCTCTGCAAGGCAGATCGGGGCGACCTGAACATCAAGGTATCCATGCCGGACATGGAGGTGACCTTCGCTGCCAATACCCGGGCGCTCAACCGTCTGACCTGGGCGCTGACCTTCGGTTTCGTCCTCATGGTATCCGCCTACCTGCAGGTGAACCATTACCAGATCGAGGCCCGGTACGGCTTCGCGTTAAGCGCCCTGCTGTTTCTCTCCCTATTCCTGCAAAACGGAGGTGGGCCGCGCCGCCGGCACTTCCATCATCCACCCCAAATTAGACGGGGGCAAAGAGGTTGAATGATGCTGATCCCCGCGCTGGCGCCGATGCGATCGGCCCCCGCCTCGATCATGTCAATGGCATCCTGATAGGTCCGGATACCGCCGGCTGCCTTGACGCCAATTTCCGGTCCTACCGCCGACCGCATCAACCGCACGTGCTCCACCTTGGCCCCAGCCGGCCCGAAACCGGTGGACGTCTTGACAAAACCCGCCCCCGCCCTGACAGCCAGCCTGCAGGCGCGCACAATCTCATCATCCGTCAGGTAGCAGGTCTCGATGATTACCTTGACCACCGCTTGGCCTGCAGCCTCGACAACCGCCCGGATATCCCCCTCCACGAAAGAGTCGTGGCCTTCTTTCAATGCCCCGATGTTGATCACCATATCGAGTTCGTCCGCCCCGTTCAGGGTCGCCTCACGCGCTTCAAAGGCCTTGGCCGGGGTGGTGGTGGCGCCCAAAGGAAAGCCGATCACTACCGCCACTTTGACATCCGACCCCTGAAGCGCTTTCTTGGCAGTGGCGGTGTGGCAGGGGTTGACGCAGACCGAGGCAAAGTGATACTCGAGCGCCTCTGCGCAGAGAGCACCAATTTCCCCAGTCATGGTGGTCGGTTTCAGGTTGGTGTGATCGATCTGCGAAGCCAGATTGATTTTATCGGGCACGAGATTCCCCTCCTCGTGATTATTTCATTGATCGGCGCCCTGCAGGGCGGTATCATTACATATAGAGTCATTGGAGAGGAATGAAGATTCATTGCCGGACAGTGGTATCTTTTACGTTTATATAATCAGGTGCGGCGACGGCACCCTCTACACCGGATATACGAATGACCTGGAGGCCAGGCTGGCCGCCCACCGGGATGGTAAGGGGGGAGCAAAGTACACCAGGGGCCGGGGGCCGCTGGAACTGATATACAAGGAAACACTCGGCAGCAATATAGCCGCCATGAAAAGAGAGCGGGAGATCCAGAAACAGACCAAGGCTCAGAAGGAACGCCTGATCAGGGGATGAGAGACGGGATACCCGTCCGTGTCATGCGATTAATTTTCCTATAATGAAAGCGATGCCGGTGGCTGATCCACTGATCAAAACAACGTTAAATATGCTTTGCCAAACATTACTTTTTACAACTTTTGCTTTCATATAGCCAAAAACAACCAAAGCAATAAATGTAACAATTATTGAAATTAATAAGGCTTTATAAGGTATTTGTACAAAGAAATATGAAATTGCTACGGTAA
>PLQY01000091.1 GCA_003160265.1 Peptococcaceae bacterium
CGGCAATGTCCGGGTAATCCACGGGCTGCGGTGTGTTCACCCCGAAGTCGGTAAACTCCCTGCCGGGAGTGCTGAAACGTTGCTCGATAATCCCCTTCAGCTTGAATCCTGCATGATCACTGCCAATGGCGATGCGCATCCGGCCTGCCTCCTCAGCTTCCCTTCAGCCCCGGCTTTCTCCCTGCTTAATCCGGCGATGGANNAACCTGGGCTGCCGGCGCCTCGTCAGTCGGCGCCGCCGCGTATTCCTTTAACACGAAGGCTTTGCCCACCGCCTCGGGAAACTGTTCCAGCAGGCGCCGTCGATGATGCTCCTCCATGGTCAGGATCAGATCGGCCCACCGCACCTGTTCATCAGTTAGGCAGGCGGTCTTGTGACCGGACAGGTCGATCCCTCTCTCTGCCATGATGGCAACCGCCTCCCGGCTGGCCGGCCCTCCGGCCACGGCGTTCAACCCGGCTGAGGCCACCTCGACCTCCTGCTGCAGCCGGAGGCGGCCAAGAAAGCTGCGGCACAGCCCCTCCGCCATGGGGCTGCGGCAGGTATTACCGGTGCAGACGAACAATATCCGAAGCACCGCCGATCATCCTCTCTATATGCTGCGGTTTGCTGCCGCCCGGTAGAGGCGGTTCATCACCGCCAGCCCCATACCGGACAACGGGATCGCCTCCATCAGGATCACTTGCGCCCCGGCCTGATCACATCTCCGTAGGGCGCTGAAGATATGGCTGGCGATCTCCTCAGGACAGTTTCGGGAACCCAGGGCCTCCACATGAACCGCGCCCGCGCCGCGCTGCATCTGCTGATAGACCGGGGCGTTCTCTGCCGTGGCCAGGAGCGCCACCATCCTGTCCGGATGGGCGGCCAGGTAATGCCTGACCTTGACCTGCTGTTCCTGGCTGTCGCCGGTCACCACCAACGCCTCCGCCCGGGGGGCGTAGTGCCGGAACAGAGTCCCCGGACAGGGGGCTGCTGCTACGCCTGATGAGGTGCCCGCATCCGCTGCCGGACCTTGGGGATCGCTCTCCTGCCCGGCAGGCTCAGTATCTGCAATAGCAGTATCCGTTCCGGGCATGGCGGTATCGTGCACCAGCACCTTGCCCAGCACCTGCTCCAGGTCCTCCAGGGTCACGCCGCCGGGTCTCAGCAGTACCGGCTGCTCCCCGGTCAGGTCGAGAATGGTCGATTCCACGCCGACGTTGGTGGGACCGCCGTCCAAAACAATGTCTATTTTCCCATCCAGGTCGGCCAACACATGTGCTGCCAGCGTCGGGCTGAGCCTGCCGGAAAGGTTGGCGCTCGGCGCCGCGATCGGCACTCCGCTCCGGTCAATCAGTGCCAGGGCCACCGGGTGCGACGGCATCCGCAGGGCGACGCCGGGCAGCCCGGCGGTGACCACATCCGGCACCACCGGCGCCCGGGGCAAGATCAGGGTCAGCGGCCCCGGCCAGAACCTGGCAGCCAATCGTTCCGCCGCAGCCGGCCAGGCCGTTACCAGCCGGCGCGCCTGCCGGGTAGAAGCCACGTGCAGGATCAGCGGGTTGCGTAGCGGGCGACCCTTGGCGATAAAGATCCCTGACACCGCCGCCGGGTCGAGGCCGTTCGCCCCCAGCCCATACACTGTCTCGGTAGGAAAGGCCACCGTCCCGCCGCTCCTGATCACTACTGCCGCCTCGGCAATCGCCTCCGGGTCAGGATTTTCGGGGTTCACCCTGAGGCAGCCTGTCTTCTTATATGAACTCACATCAACCATCAGACCGAACCATCCCCATGCCTGGCAGACTGCCGCCCCCGTCATCAGTTCAACCAACCGCGCCATGTCCGCCCATCCACCGGATGGGTACCCCGACATGGCGCCGTCTTTGGGCGCGGCGCCTGCTTCAAGCTTTTCTTTCATCATTAGGCATACACCGATTATAAGCATACACCCAACCCTTGAAAATACCAAGTATTACGGCTGATTCGACTATGATCGGCGATATGCGCCGAGGCTGTCAACCGGGATGCAGCAGAGAAGGATTGTCGACTCCGAATGTAGAAAGGTCACAAAAATGGAGTATTATTAACCTTTGCAGCCAAAATATAAGCAGGCGCTACTCTAGCGATCTCGCCAGGAAGGTTGGTGCATTAATTGTGGAATTAAAACGTGATCACATTCTCAGTGAGATTGCCTCGGCTATCATCAACGGACAGGCAAATGACGTCGTCAAATTTATCAAGGCCGGCATTAAAAATAGCATGAGCGCCGAAGAGATTCTCCAGGCCGCCGTCATTCCCGCCACCAAGCGGGTCACTGACGATTTTCAGGGCGCTGACTTCTATATCCCCGACGTTCTGCTTGCAGCCCGCGCCATCAAGGCAGGCCTGAAAGCCCTGAAACCCATCCCCAGGGACAGCGCCCAGAGCCAGAAAATCGTCATGGGGACAGTTGAGGGTGACATCCACGACATCGGCAAGAATCTGGTAGCGCTCTTCTTTGAATTTGCCGGCTTTGAGGTCATCGACCTGGGAGTTGACGTGACAGTCTTCAAGTTCCTGCAAGTTGTCAGGGAACTCAGGCCGGACGTGCTCGCCATGTCAGCGCTACTTACCACCACGATGGGTTCGATGTCCAACGTGATCGAGCAACTCTATATCCACCATATGCGAGATGAGGTTAAAGTGCTGGTGGGAGGAGGGCCGGTGACCAGGGAGTTTGCCGGCTATATTGGCGCAGACATCTATGCGGAAAACCCCCACGAGGCGATCGGGCTTTTACGCCAACTGTTCAGCAGGAAGAGAAGCCTGCCTGAATTGTAGCTGCCGATTATCGGCATGCTGGGCGGGAGAAGTCAATGAATTGTTCCAGGGAAACAGTTTCCCCCGGTGAGATGATCAGAAACTCGTCGTCCCATTCTCCAGCGATCAGCTTCCGGACATACCGCAAGGAACCTTCCAGTTCGGTATGTTCCAGCCCCAAGAAGTCCGCTACTTTCATGCTGTACCTGACATAGGCCCCAGAATTGGTCACAGTGTGAATGAGAGCGATTCTTTTATAATTGGCATATTCCTGCCTGATGAACCGGAGGGCCTTTCTCTCTCCGTACCTTTCGCAGTATCTCCGGAAACTGGAAACAGGATCTCCTTTTTGATCGATCCAGCCCTTGCTCAGGTAATAAGTTCCAGGGCATTTTCCAAATTCCTGATCGTACAATTCTCTTGACCCGAGCAACAGGCTGATGCAGTCATGAACCCTTGGCACCACCAGCTTGTGCCGGTCGGAGCAGAGGCCCGCGGTGCCGTTGGAGCAGAGGCCATAGCCAAGCAATATCGTATCACAACCGGGTGTTCCGTCGATCCTTTTTTGCAGTTCTTCCTTCAGCTTGGCCGGGGTGTTATGCAGGCCATATTCCAGAAAGTCGCAGTCCACGCTGCCGCTCGAAACTGCATTGATCTCGTCTTCAAGTGTCCTGCATGCCAATAACTTCATTCCACCCACCGGTAACACTCCCCTCATGGCTGACAAGATCCGGCCGGTTGTCAGCCAGGTCCCAAGCTATTGCAGCAGGTGCTTCCTCCTGTATTCGTTCGGGCTGACCCCGGTGACCTGCTTGAAAACCTTGCTAAAATAGGTACGATCATGGTAACCCACATTTTTAGCTACCTGGCTCGAATTCTTGTCCGAATGCTTTAACAGCAGTTTAGCCTGCTCCAGCCTGGCGTTCCTGATATATTCCAGGATGCTGCATCCCACCTGGCGCTTGAACACCCGGCTCAGGTAGTTGGGGCTGATGTAGGCAGCCTTCGCCACCTCTACCACGGATAGGTCCGGCGAGGCGTAGTGCTGCTGTACATAGGTGACCGCCTTTTTGACCACGGCCTCGTTGGCGTCGAATTCCTGCCTGGTCAAGGTATCTACATAGGCATTGCCGATGGTCAGCAGCCATACGAACACCTTCTCGATGGTGTCGGCGTCCTCTAACTCCTTGAATTTGAGCATACCGCGCCGGAACGACTCCTCAAAGTTCACCCCGCACTCGGTCGCAAACCGTCCCAGCGTGATGATAAATTCGATGCTCAACCCTTTTAATACTTCAAGTTGGCCCTTGCTGTGGGTGAAAAAGCGCAATGCCAACTGGTCCAACAATTGCTTGGCCTTTTCTGCGTCATTGTCCCTGATAGCCTGAAAAATCCCATCCTCCAGGTTTGCAAACCGGGTTTTCGTTCCTTCTTTCTCCTTTGGCTGCCTTTCCTGCTGCTGGCAATTGACCCAGAGCCATGAACCCATCGATCTCAGCTTTTGCTGGTAATTGAGCCGGTCGGTCCCGCTCTCTGCCAGATAATTGGCAATGATGTAGAGCAGGTCGGCGGCCGCCTGGACCTGGGTAGCAGAGACAATATCCAGCTTGTGGGCAGCTTTCAGAAGAACACCGTTATCTGGCTCCAGTTCTCTCGTTGATTCGGCGATCTCTTGCCAGAAAAGGTCTTCAGGCTCCCAGATCATCACCTGGCCGCAGATGATGTTGCCAACGTGGCCGTTGTTGGACAGGATCGGGCAGGCCCAGGCGATGAGGCCGGCATGACACCTGAAGAAGTAGGGCTCATTCCACTTTTCTGCCTGCTTACCGGCACGGGCGTACGAACCCTGGCAGCGCTCCAAGCCGAGTGGGTTCGCTTTCACCAGGTGACAGAAGTCGCAGTCTCCCTTGTTCGAGGAGAGCACGCACCTGCCGTCAACGTCAGTCACTGCCACAAACAGCCTGGTAGCAGTGGAAAAGGAGTCCAACAAACGCTTCAGTAACTGCTTTTCGATGATCTTGTCGATGTTGAACTGACCGTCAATGCCCTCACCCATGCGTCCAAACAAGTTCATCCCCCCTAAGAAGCAGTCTCCACCAGGCGGTCCGAGTTTATTATACAGCTTATTGCTCAGAAGAGAAGCAACATCTGGCAGTCCCTGAAGCTGGAAGCTGCCAGATGTTTGAGAATTAATCAAGCAGCTTGTGGCACAGGGCGACTGCTTCGTTGGCAGTTTCCGCCCAGCCGTCCGCCCCAACCCCATCCGCCCAGCCCTGAGTGGTGGGGCCGCCACCGATGATCACCTTGTACTTCGACCGCAAGCCCTTTGACTTCAGATACTCCACCAGTTCTTTCTGCTCGTCCATGGTGGTCGTCAAAAGAGCGCTGGCCGCGATGATCTGAGCCCCTACCTGCTCAGCCTTGTCTACAAAAACATCCACGCCCTGATCATAGCCGATGTCAAAGACGTCGAAGCCGGCTGCGGTCATCATAGCCGATACGATGTTCTTACCGATATCGTGGATGTCTCCCTTGACGGTTCCGATCACGATCCGGCCCCGGCGATCGGTATCACCGGCAGCGGCCTTGGCCTTGCTGAGCTCGGCCCCGAGGATCTCCAGCCCGACCTTCAGGGCATCCGCCCCCATCATCACGTCCGGCAGAAACATTTCACCCTCGGTCCAGAGACGGCCGATCTCCTCGATCCCCTTGATCAGGCCCTGTTCCACTGCCTCCACCGGGTTTAAATGTTCATCCAACACCTTCCGGCACAGGACTGCCACCTGCTCGGCGTCGCCATCCATAACAGCCGCTTTGAGCTCATCCAAAATCATGTCGCTCGTCATCCCCTTACTTTACGATTTCTTTTTTCCTGGATTCGACATAAGTCTGCAACTGCTTCTGCAGCCTTTCGTCGAGACCGGGGTCCTGGTACGAGTCGAGCAGTTTCTTCCAGAGCACCGTCGCCCGGGCTTCGGTGGTCAGCCTGTCCTTGGCCCACCCCTCAAAGGACTGCCTGTCGCTCAACATGGGCTTGCGCATCTCAGTCTTGTGGTTCTGCTTGGTGTGCATCTGGGTCAGGAAATGTCCGCCAGGGCCGACGTGCTTGATAACGTCCAGCGCCAGGCTGTTGTCGTTGACGTCGATCGACCTCTTGTAACGGCGCAGCATACCGGCGATCTCGGCGTCCATGACGAACTTCTCGTAGGACATGCACAGCCAATACTGGAGGATCCCCGCCGTATGCAGGATGAAGTTGACACCGGAAGCGATAGGGGACATCAACATCAGGCAGGACTCATATCCGGCCTGGCCGTCCACCGCCTTGGAGTCGGTGAGGCCACCGCCGGCACGGCAGGGAACGCCGTAGAACCGGGCCAACTGGGCCGTCGCCGCGTTCAAGAGCGCACTCTCGGCATTGGCGATAGAAACACAGCCGGTGCGCATGTCGGTGATCGATGATGCGCTGCCGTACACCACCGGAGTGCCCGGGTTGACCGTCTGAGCCAGGGTAATCCCCGCCAGCACCTCGGCGTTCTGAACGGCCAGCACTCCCGCCAGGGTTGCCGGGCCAGTGGAACCGGCCATCACCAGCGCGGCGATCACCACGGCCTGCTTCCAGCGGGCATATTCCATCAGGGCGCCTGTCTGGCGGGCGTCCAGTTTCAAGGGGCTGATGGTGTTGATCAGGGAGATGACCACCGGCTTCTCCTGCAGCATCTCCTTGCCCCCAAAAACCGGCGCCAACAGCTCGACAGTGTCTCTGGCCCCGGAGGCGCCATAGCTGCTGCCCATCAGCACCTTGGTGCTGTAGCGGATATGCGCATACAGCACATCAAGGTAGCGGGTGTGGTCATCGAGATCATTCGGCTCCACCAGCATGCCACCGCTGAGATCCATCTCCTCGCAAGCATGCGCCATTTTGAGCAGGTTCAGGTAATCATCCCAGGTTGCCAGCCTGCGGGTACCCCCGGCCTCGATCATAAACGGGGCGCCATAGCCCGGCACGAAAGCCACGTCGTCTCCGCCAATATGCACGTTGTGCCTGGGGTCCCGGGCATACAGGGTAAAATCGTGCGGGGCTTCCGCCACCTTTTTTTGAACGTAGGCCGGGTCAAAGAAGACCCGTCGGCCATCCGCTTTCAGTCCGGCCTCCTGCAGGATTCTGACCGCAGGCTCGTACTCGACCTCGATTCCCACTTCCTCCAGCAGCTTCATTGAAGCCTCGTGGATCCGCCGGACGTCCTCATCTGTCAGGACCTTCAAACTAACCTTGGACACTTTGGTTTCACCCCTCGATTATTATTGGCAGCATACGTTCCGCTGCCTGCAATCACCGGTCAATCTTTAAAAATCTTGAATAAGGGGTGCTTCTTGTCTTGGATGCGGACCCCCAATGCCTTCTTTCCGTACGCCATGATAGCGTCGGCAGTCGCCACTGCCGGATAGACCCACCGGGCATTGCCGATCGGCCCGTACAACAGGAAGTCGGCGCCGTTGATCACCGGGTAGTTGAAGACCACGCCGGCAACGCTCTCGAAGACCGGAGAGCCCTTGGCTCGCATCTTTTTCCACAGGTAAACGGAATTCGACGGCGCGCAACCGCTGGGCAACCCCAACTGCTCCTTGACATAGCCAATGGTGATCACCGTCCACGCCAGGCTGGGCACATCCAGGACCCCGGGGTCGACCAGGCAATGCTGGATGCCGGCAGTTTTAGCTTTGTCCAGCAGGCCACCCGGCTCCGTGAGCAGCTTCACCCGCGCCTGGGGCAGCAGGGCCATCTTGTCAAACGCCAACAGCACTGCGCTCCTGATCCCGTACTTGGCGATCGTCTCCAACTCATGCTCGGTGCTGTTGGGATCGAGAGAATTGTAAATGATCCTTTCGGCAGCAACTGCATCCGGCTTCAAAAGTTCCAGGGCCTCAGCCCGGGCCACGGGCGTCAGGCTGTCGAACAGGATGGGGCTGTCGGTCTCTGCCAGCACAAATTCCGCATGTCGTGCCAACGCCTCTCCGGTGTCTCCAATGACGTCGACGATCCTGGGATTCCCTGTCTCATCGGAGATCGCGGCCTCCTCGTCCAGTAAAGCCCTGGCGGCTTCCTTGTCGAAGATGCCCTTGAGATTGTCCCGGACAACCTTGTGGCCCCTGAAGAAGATGCTGCCACAGAGTACCGTGGCCCTTTCCCCGGGCTGTCCCCCAATCCTGACGTTGGCAACCTGATAAGTCTTTTGCTCACTGCTGAAGCTGTACACAAACAATCCCTTCTTTCGAGAGAATCATCTGCCGGAACAGAAGCCGGATACCGGAACAGATATCGGAAGCCGGTGTTGGATGTTCGATGTCCGACCTTTTCGAAGTTCAATTTTCATAACTCGAGGCCCGATTTCCTCGAGGCTCGATGTTTGAACCTCGAGGAAGTCTCTTGCCTCTAGCCTCTGTTTCAGGTAGTCTGACTGGCACTCTTTGATATAATCTTAGGTTCATCAACCGGCAGTTCCGGAACGTGATCCTGCCGCAACGCCTTATAGAGGCTAAAACACATGGCGATCATGATCAACATGAACGGGAAGGCCGCCACAATGGACACGGTCTGCAAGGCTGTCAGGGCGGCGGTGCCGCCGACCAGGATCAGCATGATGGTGAAGGCGCCCTGCACGATGCCCCAGAAAGAGCGCAGTTTCTTGTCTGGATCCATGGTCCCGCCCGAAGTCAACATGGCCAGCACGAAGGTTGCGGAGTCCGCAGCCGCCACGAAGCAGACGATGATCAGGAGAATGGCCAGGGGAGTGGTGATCGCATAAATCGGCAACTGTTTCAGGGTCGCAAACAGAGCGGTGGTGTAGTTGGCGTTCACAGCAGCCTGGATCGCCCCATGCGACAGTTGATTCAGGTTGAAACCCGCCCCGCCGTAAATCGCCAGCCAGATTAAGGAGAATCCGACAGGCAGCAGCGTCACTGCCAGCACGAATTCACGGATAGTACGGCCCTTGGAGACCCGGGCCATGAATTGTCCGACGAACGGCGCCCAGGCAATCCACCAGGCCCAGTAGAATACGGTCCAGCCCTTGATGAAAGAGAGGTTGCCCATATACAGGCTCTGTCCGATGAAGTTCTGTAGATAGTCGCCGAGAGAGTAGGTGAAGTTGTTCAGGATGAAGATCGTGCCGCCGAAAATGAAGATAAACACCATGAAGGCGATCGAGAGCCAGACTTTGATATTGGCAGCCGCCTGCATGGCCTTCTTCAGACCGGAGATAGTGGCCAGAGTGAAAATGACAGTGATGACCGCGATGACCAGAGCGGCAGTTACAGGTGTGGCTTTAATTCCCCAGACATACAGCAACCCGGTAGCAATCTGGCTGGAGCCGAGACCCAGGCTGGTAGCCACACCGAACACGGTGGCAAACACCGACAGGATATCGATAGCCTTGCCGATCGGGCCGTAAATCCGGTCGCCGATCAGCGGGTAGAAAGCAGAACTGATTAGGAAGGGGAGTCCCTTGCGGAATTGGAAGTAGGCCAGGGCCAGACCAGCGATGGCAAAGATAACCCAGGCGTGGATGCCCCAGTGGAAGAAGACGATCCGCATGGCTAGATGCATGGCGTCGGGAGTGCCGGCCGTACCCATCGGAGGGGACAGGTAATCCATCATCGGCTCGGCAATCGACCAGAATATCAGGCCAATGCCCATGCCACTGCCAAACAGCATGGCAAACCACTGGAAGTTGGTAAACTCGGGCTTGTCATCGTCCTTGCCCAGCTTGATCCTCCCAAAGCGGCTGAAGGCGATCAGGTAGGCGAAAACTATGAAACCGGCGACCGTCAATAGGTATAGCCATCCGAAATCAGTTGTCAAAAAGTTGAACACGGCATTGATGACCGTTCCCATTCCTTTGGGCAGGAACATGCCGAGCAGAACGAATACCAGGATTATGCCAGCAGAAATGTACAGAACGCTACGATCAGTTGAGACCTTGCCGTTTGTCATGAAAATACTACTCCTCTCGTTTTTTTTTCGTTCTATAACCTGTTCCGCAGCTTTTCTCCGGCTCCCCCCATTCCCACCTCCCCATCCGGCGCGTTGTCTCCCCTGATCGGGCAGCACTGCCCACCGGGTACTGTAACAGCCCCGGTGGGCAGGCTACTCTACTATGATTAAAAAGGGAGGTTATGGGGCAAGTCTATACCATACTTAGAGTTTTGGGCTGTGCACATTTATGGATGTTCAGCACACAAAACACGCCATTTGGTGTGCACTTTCTCTATCAAAAAAAAGGCAGGTTCGCGGGCTGCCGCATTTCCATTTCAATCTTCCTCCATGCCCAGGTACACCCGCTGCACCATCTCGTTGGCCAGCAGTTTCTGCGACGTCCCATGCAGGGCAATCTGGCCGGACTCCATCACGTAACCTCTGGTGGCTACAGAGAGCGCCAGGTACACGTTCTGTTCCACGATCAGGATCGGAATCCCCTGGCGGTTGATCCCCATAATGCTTTCAAAGATGGCTTCGACCACGATTGGCGCCAGACCCAGCGACGGTTCGTCTAGCAGGAGGATCTTGGGCCTAGCCATTATCGCCCTGCCGATCGCCAGCATCTGCTGCTCCCCGCCGGAAAGGGTTCCGCCCTGCTGCTTGCTCCGCTCCCTGAGCACCGGGAAGAGGTTAAAAACCATCTCCAGGTCCTGCTTGACACCATTCGCGTCC
>PLQY01000036.1:0-4615 GCA_003160265.1 Peptococcaceae bacterium
ATCATATCGCGGTTGAAGAAGAGGGCGCTTGGTCTAAAACCCCCAATACCCATGATACCAATGCCGCGGGACAATCTTATGTCCTGAAGTCAGGCCATTTTATAATCACAGCTTAAATGAAAGGGGGCATTTACATATAATGTAACCCCGGGGAATCAAGATCCCCGGGGCTGATGTTCAGAACTTTATTCCATCTCTACGGAAGTATACAACTTATTTTAAAGAGTTGCGACTTATTTTAAATAGTTATTTTAAATAGTTGCGACTTTATTTTAATAGTATACAACTTTATTTTAAAGAAACAAGAGCTAAAATTTTCTAGTGTTACTATTCCACAGTAACTGACTTCGCCAAATTCCTCGGCTTATCAATATCGCAACCACGGGCGGCGGCCATGTAGTAGGCGAACAACTGCAGGGGCACCACGCTCAGCAGTGGCGCTACCAGGGAGGAGGTCTCCGGCAGCCTGATCACGTGGTCGCAGGCGTCGTCCACCAACTCCTGCTTGCCCAGGCAGAGGCCGATCACCGTGCCCTCGCGGGCCTTGACCTCCTTGACGTTGCTGATCAGCTTCTCCAGCAGATCATCCTGGGTGGCCAGTGCTACCACCGGCACTCCTTCCACGATCAATGCCAAGGTACCGTGCTTCAGTTCACCGGCGGCGTAGGCCTCGGCGTGGATGTAGGAGATCTCCTTGAGCTTCAGGGCGCCCTCAAGGGCTACGGCGTAGTCCAGGCCTCGCCCCAGGAAGAAGACGTCCTGGCAGTCGTGGTACTGCTCGGCCAGGTCCTGGATCTGCTCTTTCTGTTCCAGGATTTCCTTGAGCTGGTCCGGCACCTTCTTCAGCGCCGCCACGATCCCGGACTCCTGCTCCTGGGTAATCGTGCCCCGCTCCTTGGCGAACAGCAGTCCCAGCAGGTACATCACCAGCACCTGGGTGGTGTAGGCCTTGGTGGAGGCCACGGCGATCTCCGGCCCCGCCCAGGTGTAGATGACATCGTCCGCCTCTCTGGCCACCGAACTGCCGACCACGTTGGTCACCGCCAGCACGTGGCAACCGCGCTTGCGGGCCTCCCGCAGGGCAGCCATGGTGTCCGCGGTCTCCCCGGACTGGCTGACGATCACCACCAGCGTCTGGGGGTCGATTAGCGGGTCGCGGTAGCGGAACTCCGACGCCAGGTCGACCTCCACCGGGATGCGGGCGAGCTTCTCGAACACGTACTTGCCGACCATCCCGGCGTGATAGGCGGTGCCGCAGGCGACGATGGCCACCTTGCTGAAGTTGCGGATCTGCTCGGAATTCAAACTGATCTCCTTGAGCTGGATGCCGCTGCCATCAGGTGTCAGCCTGCCGCCCAGGGTATTCTGGATCGCCAGGGGCTGCTCGCAGATCTCCTTCAGCATGAAGTGCGGGTAGCCGCCCCGCTCCGCCGCCTGGGCGTCCCAGTTGACGTGGAAGATCTCCTTGTGCACCGGGCGGTCCTGGAAGTCGACGATGTTGATACCGTCCGGCGTCAGTTCCACGATCTCCCCGGCGTTCAGGAGGTAGATATCCCGGGTATGGGGAAGCAGCGCCGGAATGTCCGAGGCCACAAAGTACTCGCCGTCGCCAATCCCCGCCACCAGTGGGTTGTCCTTGCGGGAGGCCACGATCCGGTCCGGGTGGTGTTCGCTCAGCAGCACCACGGTATAGGAGCCGCGCACCTGCAGCAGGGCATCCCGCAGGGCTAGGCGCAGGTTCCCCCGGTAGGCTTCCTCCACCAGGTGGGCCAATACCTCGGTGTCGGTTTCCGAGACAAAGCGGTGGCCGTTGGCCTGCAAGCGCTCCCGCAGCTCGGCGAAGTTTTCGATGATGCCATTGTGAACCACAGCGAATTTGTTAGTGCAGTCGAAATGGGGGTGGGCGTTGCGGTCGGAAGGCCTGCCATGGGTCGCCCAGCGGGTGTGGCCGATCCCGATCTGGGTGTGCCACTGCTGAGTGCCCAGGTAGTCGTCGAGGACGGCGATCCGTCCCATCTTCTTGCGCACCTCGAGGGTGCCCTCGTTCAGGTAAGCCACTCCCGCGGAGTCATACCCGCGGTACTCCAGGGTCTTCAAACCGTTCATCAACACCGAAACCGCGTCCTGGCTACCAAGGTAGCCGACAATGCCGCACATTCTCCAGTTTCCTCCTTGTGCTGCGCGCGGCGCGGCTCCGCTCCCAGCCAGGCGCCTCTTTGTCCCGGAGATTGCTCTCCGGATTTGAAGGCTCCCTTACGGTGGTGGGCCACCGAGGGGCATCCGCCGAAAACTTCGATTAACCCCTTCCTCGTCAACCAACCTGTCTGTCATCAGCCGGGCTGGTTCAGGCGCTGCCATGTACCTGCGGAGATACGCGGGGATTTGATCCCGGCGCAGTCAGTTTGAATTAGCGACCAACATCTGCAGCCGGATCGCTTCTTGCCTTTCCTTATTATATTCCTTATTTGAAGCAAGAGGGCAAAAATATTTGAAAGCCGTCATTCCAACTGGGCTTTGACCACCTCCGACAGTTCGGACACCACCTCCATCAACTCGTCCTCCCGGGGGCCCTCCCCCATCACCCGCACCAGGGGCTCGGTACCTGAAGGCCGCACCAGGATCCGGCCGCGGCCGGCCAGCTTCTGCTCGGCACAGCGCACTGCCTCGGCGATCACCGGATGGCCGTGCAGGGCCTGCTTGTTCTGTACCTGGATGTTGACCAGCACCTGGGGGAAACGGGTCATCTGTCCGGCCAGCCTCGACAGCGGCTGCCCGGACTCCCTCACCACCTTTAACAGTTCCAGGGCGGTCAGCAGGCCGTCGCCGGTAGTGGCGCGGTCGAGAAAGATGATGTGGCCGGACTGCTCGCCCCCCAGCACCGCCTGCGACCGGCGCATCTCCTCGAGAATGTAGCGGTCGCCCACCCTGGTCTCCGGCACCTCGATACCAGCGTTCCGGAAGGCCTCGCGCAGGCCGAGGTTGCTCATCACCGAGACCACCACCCGGTCGCCCGGCAGGGTTCCCTTCCGCTTGCGGGCCAGGCCGCAGATGACCATGGTCTGATCGCCGTCCACCACGCTCCCCTGCTCGTCAACGGCGATCAACCGGTCGGCGTCCCCGTCGAAGGCTAGCCCCAGGTCGGCCTCGAGGTCCGGCACCACCCGCTGCAGCGGCCCGGTGTGGGTAGAACCGCACCCGGCGTTGATATTGATCCCGTTCGGCTCGCTGTAGATGCTCTGCATCTGGGCGCCCAGTCCCGCGAACAACCGCGGGGCGATATGTGAGGCAGCGCCGTTGGCGCAGTCGATCACCAATTTCAGCCCGGTCAGGTCGAGGTCTCTCGCCTGTTCCCTCAGAAAGTCCAGGTATCGTTCGGCGCAGTCCCCGTCCACGGCGACCCTGCCGAGTTCCCCTCCCACCGGCTGCGGGAAGGGGAATTGCTCATCGCGGACCAGGGCCTCGATCTCGTCCTCCACGGCGTCCGGCAGCTTGAAGCCGTCCCCGGCGAAGAACTTGATCCCGTTGTCGGGCACCGGGTTATGGGAGGCGGAGATCATCGCCCCGGCGCAGCAGTCCATCGTCCGGACCAGGTACGCCAACCCCGGGGTAGGGATCACGCCCGCCCTGATGCAGTCGCCCCCAACCGACAGGATGCCCACCGCCAAGGCGGCCTCCAGCATATCGCCGGAGATCCGCGTGTCCTTCCCGATCATGATCCGCGGCCTGGCGCCGTGCCGGTTGAGGACGTATGCCCCCGCCCGTCCGAGGCGGAACGCCAATTCCGCCGTGAGGTCCCTGTTGGCCACGCCCCTGACCCCGTCCGTACCGAAAAGAGTCCCCATCCTGCTGTATGCCTCCCCCGTGAACAAATCCGTCTTATTATACCATATTCCCTTTGGAAAACCTGGGGTCACGTGCCATGGGAGGAAAGAGGGCGCCGCCTCTGGACCAACGCCGGATAACCGGCTGGCGGGCGATCATCCCCTGCTTGAAGGATAATAGATTAATACTGACAAATGAGCCACCATATCGTAATATAATATACTTAGGTTACCTAAATACACGGGAGGTAAAACGTTATGTCTTCCCTCCTGGGGCGCCGTTGAGAAATTTGACTTGCATCATGCCCGACTGTTTAGTATATCTTAAAAATAAATCAGAAACGAACAGGAACCAATATTAATGAATCTACCGAGCCAGGAAAAAAGATCTTTCAACAACCCCTTCATCCCCCTCAAATATAGCAACTTTAGATANNTGATCGGCACCTGGATGCAGAATCTCGCCCAGCCCTGGCTGGCCTATACCCTTACCAAGTCGGCCTTTCTGCTCGGCCTGGTGGGCGCCATCCAGTTCATGCCAGTACTGCTTTTCTCGCTTTTTGCGGGAGTGCTGATCGATAGGCTCCCCAAGAAGAAGATCCTGTTTTTCACCCAATCGGCGTCTCTGGTCGTGACCCTGATTTTAGCACTCCTCGATTTTTCCGGACATATTCAGTTCTGGCACATTCTGGTACTGGCCGCGGCCCTGGGGTTTGTCAACACGCTCGATATGCCGACGCGTCAATCCTTTGTCATCCAACTGGTGGGCAAAGAGGACCTGATGAACGCCATCG
>PLQY01000036.1:4631-19934 GCA_003160265.1 Peptococcaceae bacterium
TTTATTCACCCCTTGACAATTCAGACCACAGTAACGTCAAGCAAGCGCATCCTGGCGGATATCAAGGACGGCCTCAACTATATCTACCAGCGGCGGATTCTCTTCGATGCCGTATTGCTGCTGACCATCATCGGCACTTTTGCCATGAACAACAACGTGCTGTCTGTGGTGAAAATTACANNCCGTCTTCTCCGAGGTTGTCCTGAAACAGGGCAGCATGGGCATGGGCATCCTTTTCTCCTTCTCCGGGGTCGGCGCATTGATCGGGGCCATGCTGGTTGCCCTCACGAGCAAGTCTGGCCCGAGTAAACTGGTGATCTATGTTGTCCCGACGATCATCGGTATCTTCCTGATCCTGAACAGTTTCACAACCAACTTTCTGCTCGCCGGATTCTACATTGCGGCGACAGGTATTTTCTTCAACCTGTTCAGCGCCACCATCAACTCTACCCTGCAGATCAATACCGGGAACGAGTTCCGCGGCCGGGTCATGAGCGTGTACACTCTCGTTTTTTCCGGTTCCACGCCGATCGGGAACCTGTACGCAGGCCTGGCCGATGATTATATCGGTGCCAGGTTCGGCTTCGCCGCCTGCGGGATCATCGTGTTAATCCTGCTGATTCCCGTGTACCTGTATAAGCTCAGGACCAGAAACAGAGCGGAGGCCGAAGACCGCGCACCGGAGCGCCTGTCATCCGGTTAAGCGCCGTACGGCCCGGTTGCCGGCAGGTCACTGCTGCTGACCCGTCGTCCCGGTTGCCGCAGCGCCCAGATCCACCGTCACCGTAATTGGCGCCTGCCCCTGGGTGACCAGGAACACGCCCTGGGGCAGGGCCAGATCCACGCTCTCGACCACCTGGCCTGTAGCGCCTGAGATGTCCACCGGCTGGGTATAGACCGTGACCAGTCCGGCCAGCACGTTCTGGTCACCGGTCAGCGCCACCATGGTCGGCTCGACCGCCACCGACTTGACCGTCTGGGCCATACCGGGCGTACCGCGGATATCGGCAGTGACCGGGACATTCTTCACTAATCCGCTGGGCACCACCGGAACGACCACTTCCGCCTCTTTCGGGTTCAACTCCAGATCGTCGCCGGATTCGGAGACCTGCAGGGACACCTTGGTGGTGATGTTGGCATTCACCCCGGTGGTGTTGACCACCGCCTGAACCTCCTGAAGCCCTCCGAGCAGGCCGCTGGGGCCGCTCACCGTCACCACAGCCGGCGTGACTGCAGGATCCAGGATCATGAAGCCCGGGGCGGGAGTGCCCTGCAGCACCACCTTCACCGGCAGCTTCTTTGACTCCTGGTGGTCGAGGCTGACCCGCACCGTCTGCGGATAGATGCTCAGCACCCGGATGTTGTCCGGCACGCTGGTCTGGATCGGCAGGTAGTAGACGCCCGCTGTCTGGCCGGACACGTTCACGAAGGTGTGAATGTCTTGCTCCTGCAGGGACTGAACCAGGGCCTTGGTGCCGCTGATGGTGATCGTCACTTCAGGCAGCGTCGTCGTGGACACCAACTGTGCCGTGGACGGGCGTAGTTCCACCGGGCGGGTGTAGGTCTGCTTGGCCAGCGGGTCGGTCTGTCCGGCCACGAAGTACCAGAGCAAAAACGCCAGGCACACCGCCAGGATCTTGTAACCCACATTGTTGCGCGCCAACCAGTTCTTCCGCTTATCCCCGGCCATTTCTCACCCTCCCCGTTCTCTTGCTGCCCGGCAGGATCTGCTCATCCAGCCGCTTCTCCAGATCCGTGCTGCTCAGACCCCTGGTGATCCTGCCGTCCTCGGCCAGGGAGATCGTCCCGGTCTCCTCGGAGACTACCAGGGAGACCGCATCGCTGTGCTCGGTGATGCCAATGGCCGAGCGGTGCCTGGTGCCCAATGCCTTGCTCAGGTTGGGGTTCTCCGTCAACGGCAGGAAGCAGGCTGCGGCCAGCATCCTCCCGTTGAAGACGATCGCCGCCCCGTCGTGCAGGGGGGTGTTGGGTTCGAAGACGTTGACGATCAGCTCGGCGGTTATCAGGGCATCTATCTTGATGCCGCTGTCGATATACTCCTGGAGGCCCGTCTCCCGCATGAACACGATCAGGGCGCCCACCTTGCGCCGGGACAGCACCTGGGTCGCCCGGACGATCTCCCGTACTGCCCGCCGGTTATCCTCGTCGACATTGAACAGGGAGCGCCCGAAGAACCCGCCCCGGCCCAACTGCTCCAGGGCGCGGCGCAACTCCGGCTGAAAGACCACCGGCAGGGCCACGAACAGGGCGGTCCAGGTCTTCTCCAGCAGCCAGCTCATGGTGTACAACTGAAAGCGCTCGCTGAGGGTGGAGGCGATCACCAGCAATGCCAGCCCTTTCAGAAGCTGGACCGCCCTCGTCCCCTTGATCCACATCAGCACCTTGTAGAACACGAAGGCCACCGCCAGGATGTCGATCACCGTCCGGAGATCGACGTAGCTGAGATAGGGCAGGAACCTGGCCGTGAACCCCGTCACGAACCCGGATAACACCTGCAAATAATTTTGGCCGGTCACTGCCAGGACGCCATACAACTGCATCGAGGCGCCTCCGTTCGATTTGCTTCAAACCATCCCTTGAACTAATTGCATCCGCCGCGGCCTCAATCTTTCAACCTGCCCGCGCCATGTCCGACCCGCTGAGGCTGGTACCCCGACATGGCGCCGCCCGCCGCGGTCTCTATAAAAATATTTCGTCCCAGCAACAGATATCCCTCTTTTCTGGTTTCTTCCGTACTACCCGCCTGCGCACCGTGCATCCTGCATGCTTGCGGCGAACGTATATATATGGTAATATATACCTAGCACGCCGCAAAAGGTATCTGGAGCCCCTGGTGATCGTTCGGCATTGGCAGGAGGTTCGCCACCGCCATCGAATCATTAGATGAATGGGAACACATCCCGCGCCGGGGGCATTGCCCGGGGGCCGCGCCGGGTGCCCTCTGGGCGCGGCCCCCGGGGAATGCCCCCGATGGAATATCCCCTACGGTTCAATGAGGAGGCCATGGTCAAGCTGGGAAAGCAAACCCTTACAAAATGGCAGTTGCCACTGACGCTGGTGCTGTTCCTATCCGGCCTGCTGCTGATACTTGCCCTGCGCAGCATGGCCAGCAGCGGCACTCTTCCCTCGCGCACCCAAAACGAAAACCTGGCCAACCTGATCAAATCCCAGGAGAGCCAGATCGCCGGCATCGAACTGGACGTCAGCGGACGCAGGAACCTGCTCAACACCTTCCAGTTGAACAGCGCCGCCGGTCGCCAGACCCTGGCGGACCTGCAGAACCAGATCAAGCAGCAGGACGCCCTGGCCGGCTTCACCGATGTCCAGGGGCCGGGGCTGGTCATCTCCCTGGACGACAGCCGCAAGGACGCCGAAGCCGCCGAGAACCTCAATCCCGCACAGTACAATCCGGACGACTACCTGATCCACGACCAGCACTTGCTGTATATCGTCAACGATCTCCGGTCCGCAGGGGCCGAGGCCATCTCCGTCAATGACCAGCGGGTTGTCGCCACGACAGAAGTCCGGTGCGCTGGCACCACCATCCTGGTAAACTCCACCCGCCTGGCGCCCCCCTACATCATCAGGGCGATCGGGAACCCGGACGACCTGACCAGTGTGCTGGAGTCCCCGGAAAACGAGTACAATATCCTGAAAATGGCCGGCTTCCCGGTGAGCGAGGAGAGCAGTCCGGCAGTCCTGGTGCCCGCCTACAAGGGCAGCTACCAGTTCTCATACGCCACACCCAAATAGTGGCTGGTGGTAGGGTGCCCACGGCTAATAGGGGGAATAGCGCATGTGGCTACCAATTCTCGGCCTGTTGCTGGGGATCGGCATCGGGTCGACCCTGGCCATACCGATCCCGGGGATATTCGCCAAGTATCTCTCGGTGGCGTTGCTGGCCGCCCTGGATTCAGTCTTCGGCGGGCTGAAATCGATCATCGAGGATAAGTTCGACGGGGCGGTGCTCCTCACCGGCTTCTTTACCAACGCCCTGCTGGCGGCGCTGCTGGCTTTCCTGGGCGACCGGCTGGGAGTCGACCTGTATATGGCCGCGGTGTTCGTCTTCGGAGTGCGCATATTCCAGAACCTGGCCACCATCCGGCGGGAGATGCTGGCCAACTGGATGCAGAAACGCCGCCTATCTGCGCAGGGGGCAAATAAGGATGGATAACATCAAGAAGTGGCGCACCCCGGTGCTGATCGTCTTCCTGTTGCTGGGCATCCTGATCTCGGTGCAGTTTCATGCCCAGCAAATCTTCCAGAGCAACCTCTCGCTGCAGAGCACCGACGACCTGACACTGATCTTAAAGGGGCTGCAAGACAAGCGGACCAACCTGGAAAAGGAATCGCAAGACCTGGAGCAGCAGCAGCAGGCGCTCAACAGCGACACCACCAACAGCGCCTCCCTGGTGAACAACTTGACCGAAGAGTCCAACCAACTGAAGATCGCCCTCGGAGTGATCCCGGTCAAGGGCCCGGGTGTCACCGTCACCATACCTCCCGGCTCCAGCATCGTTTACCTTGACCTGGTTGATATCGTCAACGAACTCTGGGCATCCCAGGCAGAGGCGATCAGCATCAACGACCAGCGGGTCACCACCTGGACCACCATCTACTGGAACAAGGAGAAGATGACCATCACCGTCAACGGCGCTGACGTCACCTTCCCCTGTACCATCAAAGCGATCGGCAACCCGGACACTCTGATGTCCGGCCTGCAGTTGCTGGGGGGCATACTCGACAACCTAGCCGTCTACAAGATCTATCCAACCGTCCAGCGGTCGTCCGAGTTGGATCTGCCCGGCGCTTCCCCTCCAGTCTTTCACTATCTCCAAACGGTGCCACAATGAAGTGTTGAGTTATGAGTAATGAGAATCCTCGAATTTCTCTCTCTTGAAACTTATCACTCGATCCTCATCACTCATTACTTGATTTCAGCAGGGCGTAGTTCATGCTGTCTGCGAGGGCCTGCCAACTGGCCTCGATGATGTTCTCGGAAACCCCCACAGTGCTCCAGACATCCTGATTGTTCGAGGACTCGATCAGTACCCGCACCGTAGAATTGGTGCCATCCTTGCCGTCCAGCACCCGCACCTTGTAGTCCACCAGGTGCATCTCCCCGAGGCAGGAGTAGGACCCCTCCAGGGCCTTGCGGAGGGCGTTGTCCAGGGCGGCCACAGGCCCGTTCCCCTCTGCGGCGGTATGCATCACCTGGTCGCCCACCCACAGCTTGATGGTGGCCTCGGTGCTGATCACCCCGCCGTCATCCGGGCGCTTGAACACATGGACATTCAGCCTTTCCAGGGTGAAGAACTCCCGGCACTGCCCGAGCGCACGCCGCAGCAACAGCTCCAGGGAGGCGTCGGCCGCCTCGTACTGGTAGCCCCGGTGCTCCAGGTCCTTGATCTGTTGGATCAGGTCGCGGACCTCGGTGCTGCCCTGCTGGAGGTCGAGGCCGAGTTCCTTGGCCTTGCTGAAGATGTTGCTGAGCCCCGACAGCTCCGACACCAGCACGCGCCGGTGGTTGCCCACCAGGGCCGGATCTATGTGCTCGTACGTCAGGGGACTCCTCAGGATGGCGCTCACGTGAATGCCGCCCTTGTGGGCGAAGGCGCTCGCCCCCACGAAGGACTGCTGGGTGCGGGGGGTCATGTTGGCGATCTCGTCCACGTAGTGGGAGGCCTCGGTCAGGTGCTGCAGCAGCCCGGGCTCGATGCAGTCGCAGCCCATCTTGAGCTGCAGATCGGGGATCACCGAGCACAAATTGGCGTTGCCGCAGCGCTCCCCGTAGCCGTTGATGGTGCCCTGGACCATGCGCATCCCGCAGCGCACGGCGGCGATGCTGTTGGCCACCGCCAGTTCCCCGTCGTTGTGGGTATGAATGCCCAGCGGCGTGTCGATAGCCCGGGCGATCCGCCCGCAGATCTCCTCGATCTCATAGGTGAGAGTGCCGCCGTTGGTGTCGCAGAGCACGATCCAGTCCGCCCCGGCTGCGGCGGCCGTCTTCAGGGTGGCCAGGGCATAGTCCGGGTTGGCCTTGAAGCCGTCGAAGAAGTGCTCGGCATCGTAGACCACCTCCCGGCCCCTGGCCTTCATATAGGCGACGCTGTCCCGGATCATGTCCAGGTTCTCCTCCAGGGTGGTCTGGAGGGCGGTGTGCACGTGGAAGTCCCAGGTCTTGCCGACCAGGCATACGCAGGGAGTCTCCGCCTCCAGCAGCGCCCGGATGTTGGCGTCATCGGCGACGCCGGCCCCTGCCTTGCGGGTCGACCCGAAGGCGGCGATCCTGGCATGCTGCAGGGCCAGGCTGCGCACGCGCTGAAAATACTCGGTATCCTTGGGGTTGGAACCGGGCCAGCCACCCTCCACGTAGGCCACGCCCAGATCATCCAGCTTCCTGGTGATCTTCAGTTTGTCGGCGACGGTGAGACTGAACCCCTCCGCCTGGGCGCCGTCCCGGAGGGTGGTGTCGTAGATCTGCACCTTTACCTTGTTGTCCAAGTAATCCCCACTTTGGATCATCCTTTCATATTAGTAGTTGTCCTTTAGTCGTTGGATGCATGCAAGCCTGCATGCCTGCTCACCACTCATTACTCATTACTAGATGTAACTAGCTGCCATATCCCCCACTTCGGTGGTGCTGTATCCCATCTTTCCTGCCGACATGCTGTCGAGCCTGATTACCACCTTCATGATCGCCTTCTCCACTGCCTCTGCCGCCTGGACCTCGCCCAGGTATTCCAGCATCATCTGCACCGAAGCTATTGCAGCCACCGGATTGATCACATTCTTGCCCGTATACTTCGGAGCCGAACCGCCGATTGGTTCGAACATGGAAACTCCTTCGGGATTGATGTTTCCGCCTGCGGCAACGCCCAGTCCTCCCTGGATTACCGCTCCGATGTCGGTGATGATGTCTCCGAACATGTTGTCTGTAACTATGACGTCGAAAAATTCAGGGTTCTTCACTATCCACATCGATGTGGCGTCCACATGGGCATAATCGGTCTGGATGCCGGGATATTCCTTGGCGATTTCGTAGAAAGCCCTCTCCCACAGATCAAAGGCATAGGTGAGAACATTGGTCTTGCCGCAGAGGGTCAGTTTCTTCCTCTTGTTCCTCTTGCGGCAGTATTCAAAAGCAAACCGGATACAGCGTTCAACGCCCTTGCGGGTATTGATGGATTCTTGAATGGCTATCTCGTCGGGAGTGCCTTTCTTGAAAGTTCCTCCTACTCCCGCGTAAAGCCCTTCAGTATTTTCCCTGACGACAGCAAAATCGATATCATCAGGCCCCTTGTTCTTTAACGGGGTATCGACTCCCGGATAGAGCTTGACCGGACGCAGATTGATATACTGGTCGAGAGTGAACCTGAGATTGAGCAGAATCCCTTTTTCCAGGATGCCGGGTTTGACATCGGGGTGGCCGATAGCTCCGAGAAGCAGGGCCTGTTTGGTCTTTATCCTCTCAATTTCGTAATCAGGCAGAGTCTCACCCGTTTTCTTATACCTCTCCGCTCCCAGGTCGAAGGTTTCCGACTCCACTGAGAAGCCGAATTTTTTGCTTGCTGCGGCCAGCACTTTCAGACCTTCTCTTACAACTTCCGGCCCTGTTCCGTCACCAGGCAGAATACCGATATTATAGTTGTTCAAATTAACCTGCCATCCTCTCTCTGACGTAGTTGATCAACCCGCCGGCTTCAATGATCTGCTGCATAAACGACGGGAAAGCAGCCGCCTGGTAGGTCGCCGGATGAGTGAGGTTCCTGATCTTGCCCGTTGCCAGGTCGACCTCCACCTCGTCGCCGTTTTCGATCGCCTGCACCGATTCGCCGGCCTCCAGGATCGGCAGCCCGATGTTCACCGCATTGCGGTAGAAGATGCGGGCGAAGCTGGCGGCGATCACGCAGCTCACGCCGGCGCTCTTGATGGCCACCGGGGCGTGTTCCCGGGAGGAGCCACAGCCGAAATTGCGGCCGGCCACAATGATGTCGCCGGGCTGAACCCGTCCCGCAAAACTCTTGTCAGCGTCCTCCATGCAGTGGGACGCCAACTCCTGCGGGTCGGTGGTGTTCAGGTAGCGGGCCGGGATGATCAGGTCGGTGTCCACGTCGTTGCCGAATTTCCAGATGCGTCCTTTGATGATCACTGCGCGACCTCCTCCGGGTGGGTGATGTAGCCGGTAATGGCAGTGGCTGCGGCCACCGCCGGCCCCGCCAGGTAGACCTCGCTCTCCGGATGGCCCATCCGTCCCACAAAGTTGCGGTTGGTAGTGGACAGCGCCCTCTCGCCGTGGGCGAGGACGCCCATGTGGCCGCCCAGGCAGGGCCCGCAGGTGGGTGTGCTGACTGCCGCCCCGGCCTCCACGAAGACTTCCAGCAGTCCCTCCCGCATCGCCTGCAGGTAGATCTCCTGGGTGCCCGGGATCACGATCAGGCGCAGCCTGCTGCTGGCGCGGCGCCCCTTGAGGATGCCGGCCGCGGTTCTCAGGTCCTCCAGACGCCCGTTGGTGCAGGAGCCGATCACCACCTGGTCGACGGCGATCCCCGCCGCCTCCGAGACCGGCCTGGAGTTCTCGGGCAGGTGCGGGAAAGCCACCTGGGGCTCGATCTGCCCCGCCTCATACTCGTACACCTCGACGTAGCAGGCATCCGGGTCGCTGGCATAGACCTGGAATTCCCGTTTCTTCCGGCCTGCCACAAAGTCCAGCGTCTTGTCGTCCGGAGCGACGATGCCGTTCTTGGCGCCCGCCTCCACGGCCATGTTGCACATGGTCAGCCGGCCTTCCACCGAGAGGGCGCCGATCGTCTCCCCGGCGAACTCCATCGCCCGGTAGCGCGCTCCCTCCACCCCGATCTGGCCAATGGTGTAGAGGATCAGGTCCTTGCCGCCCACCCAGGGGCGCAGTTCACCGTGAAAGACGAACTTCATGCTCTCCGGCACCTTGAACCAACACTCCCCCAGGGCCATGCCCGCCGCCAGATCGGTGCTCCCGACCCCGGTGGCGAACGCCCCCAGCGCCCCGTAGGTGCAGGTGTGGGAATCCGCTCCGATCATGCAGTCGCCGGGCAGCACCAGCCCCTGTTCCGGCAGCAGGCAGTGCTCGATCCCCATGGCACCCACGTCAAAGTAGTTGACGATCCCGAACTCCCGGGCAAACTCCCGGATCACCAGGCACTGCTCCGCAGACTTGATGTCCTTGTTGGGGGTGAAGTGGTCCATCACCAGGACCACCCGCCCGGGGTCGAAAACCTTGCGGAGATCCAGCTTGCGAAACTCCTGGATGGCTAACGGGGCGGTGATGTCGTTGGCCAGTACCAGGTCCAGCCTGCAGTTGACCAGTTCGCCAGGGGCCACCCGCTCCCTGCCGGCGTGGCCGGCCAGGATCTTTTCAGTTATCGTCATGCCCATGATGTTCCCCCCTCTTGGGAGGTGAGAGGTGTGCGGTTGGAGGTGAGATATTTGTTGGTTTTGGCTTTGCCAAAACCTTCTATTCCCGCTTCTCGCTTCTCACTTCTCACTTCTCTTTCTTGGCCGGCCCCGGCGGCGCTTGCCTGAAACACCCAAGTCGTCGGTGGCCAGGCCGGATTCGTAGATCACTTTGTTGACAGCATTCAGGTAGGCCTTGACGCTGGCCTCGACGACGTCGGTGGAAAGGCCGCGCCCGATGAATGGCCTGCCGCCGTATTCGACCCTGGCGGTGACCTCGCCCAGGGCGTCCTTGCCGTCCTTGCCGCCGGTGACGGCGCTGATCGTATACTCGCTCAGGTTAATGTCCCGCAAACCGGTAATTTTATCGATCGCCCTTAGGGCCGCGTCCACGGGTCCGTCGCCGCAGGCGGCCTCCTCCTGGGTGCTGCCGTTCCGTTTCAGACCGACCGTGGCCGTCGGGACGACCGTGGTACCGCTGGAGATGTGCAAGTACTCCAGTTGGTACAACTCCGGAGCAGATTTGATCTCGTTCTTGACCAGGGCCTCCAGGTCGCGGTCGGTGATCTCCTTCTTGCGGTCGGTCAGGGCCTTGAAACGCTCGAAGGCCTGGTTCAGTTGGTCGCCGTCCAGCATGTGCCCGAGTTCGGCCAGGCGCTCCCGGAAGGCATGTCTGCCGGACAGCTTGCCCAGCACGATATTGGACTGGGGCAGCCCGATCAACTGCGGGTTCATGATCTCGTAGGTGGAACGCTCCTTCAGCACGCCGTCCTGGTGGATGCCGGAGGCGTGGAGGAAGGCGTTCTTGCCTATCACCGCCTTGTTCGCCTGGACGGCCATGCCGCTCAACAGACTCACCAGTTTGCTGGTGCGGTAGATCTCGTCGTACTTGATCCCGGTCTCCTTGTTGAAGTAGGACTGCCGGGTGTACAGACCCATCACAATCTCCTCGAGGGAGGCGTTGCCCGCCCGCTCGCCCAGGCCGTTGACGGCGCACTCCACCTGCTGGGCGCCGCTCTTGACAGCCGCCAGGGAGTTGGCCACCGCCAGGCCGAGGTCGTTGTGGCAGTGGACGCTCACCACCACCTGGTCGATCCCTTTTGTCCGGCTCCGGATCTGGGTGATAAACTCCCCGAATTCCTGCGGCACGGCGTACCCCACCGTGTCCGGAATGTTCACGGTGGTAGCCCCGGCCTCGATCGTCGCCTCCAGCACCTCGCACAGGTAGGCGAGATCGCTGCGGGAGGCGTCCTCGGCCGAGAACTCCACGTCACCGGTATAGCCCCGGGCCTGCTTGACGGCAGCCACCGCCAGTTCCAGCACTTCCGGCCTCGTCTTCTGCAGCTTGTGCTTGATGTGCAGGTCAGAGGTAGCGATCACGATATGGATCCGCGGGTGTTCCGCTTCTTGCAGGGCCTCCCAGGCCCGGTCGATGTCGACCGGGTTGGCCCGGCACAGTCCGGCAATCACCGGGCCCCGCACCTCCCTGGCAATCGCCTGGACGGCGGCAAAATCTCCCGGCGAGGCGATCGGAAAACCGGCCTCGATGATGTCCACATTCAGCCTGGCCAGTTGGCGGGCGATCTCCAGCTTCTCCTGGATGTTGAAACTTACTCCGGGCGACTGCTCGCCATCCCGGAGGGTGGTGTCAAAAATGAAGACACGGTCAGTCACCTGATTATCACCTCCTGCTCCACTTCTAAGCACTCATACACCACAGATGACTATCCGCTCTAATGCCCCCCCCGCTGGATGCGGAGGAAGAATGCGNNCGCCCCTAATTAACTGGCCTAAGCTTCAGTGGGGGAAAAGCAATCACCCACTGAAGCCAAGACCCAGTTGAATGCACACAATCAGACGTCCCCGTATTTGGGACCGCGCACCATGGCGATCTTGCCGGTCCGCGCCAACTCCAGGATGCCGAAGGGCTTGAGGGACTTCTCGATCGCCTGGGCCTTACCTGCATCGCCCGTACACTCGATAGTCAGGGTTTCCTGGCCGATGTCCACGATGCGCGCCCGGAAGATGTCCACGATCTGCATGATCTCGCCGCGCATGGAAGCCTCGGCCTTGACCTTGAGCAGCATCAGTTCCCGGTCCACATACTTGACCTGGGTGATGTCCCGGATCTCGATGACGTCGATCAGCTTGTCGAGCTGATTGACCACCTGCTCGATCACCAAGTCGTCCCCGCCGGCCACGATAGTCATGCAGGAGACGCTGGGGTCATGGGTCTGGCCGACCGCCAGGCTCTCGATGTTGTAGCCGCGCCGGGCAAACAGTCCGGCCACCCTGGTCAGCACGCCGGGCTGGTTTTCCACCAGAACAGACAGAGTGTGTCTCATCGTCCTAACCTCCCACCATCTTAGTCAGCGGTTGACCGGGCGGCACAAAGGGAAACACGTTTTCCTCCCGGGCCACCACGAAATCGATGACCACCGGCTTCGGGGTGGCGATCGCCTGCTCCAGGGCCGGGCGCACCTCCTCGGGGCGGGTGGCCCTCAGCCCCAGGGCCCCGTATGCCTCCGCCAGTTTCACGAAGTCGGGGGTGCCGACGTTGAGGTCCGTCTGGGAGTACCGGCGGTTCCACATCAACTCCTGCCACTGGCGCACCATGCCCAGGTAGCCGTTGTTGAGGATGGCGACCTTGACCGGCAGGTTATAGGCCACGGCAGTCGCCAGCTCCTGGGAGTTCATCTGGATGCTGCCGTCGCCGGCAATGTCAAACACCAGCTTGTCAGGGCAGCCCGCCTGCGCTCCGATGGCCGCCGGCAGGCCGAAACCCATGGTGCCCAGCCCGCCCGAGGAGATAAAGGTGCGGGGCGCCAGGGTCTTGTAATACTGGGCGGCCCACATCTGGTTCTGCCCGACCTCGGTGGTCACAATGCCATTGCCCCTGGTCAGGTCCCAGATCTGTTCGATGACATACTGCGGCTTGATCACACCGTCAACCCAGGCATAGGTGAGCGGGTTCTCCGCCTTCCAGGCCATTACCTGCTTCAGCCACTCCTGGTCTTCGGGCGCCTCCAGGCGCAGCAGCAGCTCCTTCAGCACCGCCCTGACGTCGCCGTTTAGCGGGTGATGCACCCGCACGTTCTTCCCGATCTCCGCCGGGTCGACGTCGATGTGAATCACCTTGGCGTGCGGCGCAAAAGTATCCAGACGTCCGGTGATCCGGTCGTCGAAGCGCGCCCCGATGGCGATGATCAGGTCGCTGTAAGAGATGGCATAGTTGGCATACTTGGTGCCGTGCATCCCCAGCATCCCCAACGACAGGGGATGCGTCTCCGGGAAGGCACCCTTGCCCAGCAAGGTGGTGGTAACCGGAATTTGGGCTCTCTCTGCCAGTTCCCGGAGTTCCTCAGACGCCCCCGAGGAGATCACACCGCCTCCGGAGTAGATCACCGGCTTCTTGGCCTCGCCGATGGCCTTGGCCGCCTGGTAGATTAGATTGGGGTCGATCTCCCTCCTGGCCTGGTAACCCCTGAGGGCGACCGGTGGCGGGTACTCGAATTCCGCCGTGGCTGTAGAGACATCATTGGGGAGATCGATTAAAACGGGGCCCGGACGCCCGGTGGTAGCGATGTGGAAGGCCGACCGCACGATGCCCGCCAGCGTGTTCACGTCCCGGACGAGGTAGCTGTGCTTGACGATCGGCAGGGTGATGCCGGTGATGTCCGCCTCCTGGAAGGCATCGCTGCCGATCTTGGTCGTGGGCACCTGCCCCGTCAGGGCGATGATCGGGATGGAATCCATGTAGGCGTTGGCGATCCCGGTCACCAGGTTGGTAGCCCCGGGGCCGGATGTGGCTATGCAGACCCCCGGCTTGCCGGTGGCCCTGGCATAGCCTTCAGCGGCATGGGCGGCGCCCTGTTCGTGGCGCACCAGGATATGCCTGATGGATGAGTCAAAAAGCTTGTCATAGAAAGGCAGGATCTGCCCTCCCGGGTAGCCGAATACGATATCCACACCCTCATGTTCGAAAGCCTTGATGATAATCTCCGCGCCGGTAAGTTTCAACAACTCCACCTCCTTTCGTTTGGTTCAAGCGTCAGATCGATATGGTTCCCGGGCGGCTTGCCGGTGGCCGGGCCGACGGCGCCCCCGTTGGACTGCATCGCCCTCGCTCCGCTGCGGCCTATTTCTTGAGGCGGCCCTTCCGCGCCTCCAGCGAGCGGGGGGCGGCAGCCACCGTCTCGCCCTTGGCCGGGAAGATCTCCGGGCCGTCAACCACCGCCAGCTTCCGGAACTCCTGCAGCAACACCCTGGTGACGGGGCCCGGCTTGCCGTCGCCGATGGGACGTCCATCCACCTTGACCACGGGGATCATCTCCGCCGCCGTACCGGTCAGGAAGCACTCATCGGCTATGTACAGGTCGTGCCTGGTGAAGACGGCCTCGACCGCCGGATAGCCCAGCTTGGCGGCCAGCTCCAGGACGGCGTTGCGGGTCACCCCCTCCAACAGGCCGAGGTAGGACGGAGGCGTGATCACCCTCCCCTTCTTGACAATGAAGACGTTGTCACCGGTGCACTCTGTCACATAGCCCTCGCTGCTGAGAAAGATCGCCTCCGGAACTCCCGCCAGATTGGCCTCGATCTTGGCCAGCACGCTGTTCAGGTAGTTCAGCGACTTGATCCTGGCGTTGACGGTGTTGACGGTGTTGCGCTGGGTAGCGGCGGTGACCACGTCCAGACCCTGCTCGTACAAGGACTCCGGGTAGAGCTGGATCTGGGCGGTGATGCAAAACACGGTAGGTTTGGGGCATTTGCGCGGGTCAAGCCCCAGGTCGCCCCGGCCCCTGGTGGCCACCAGCCTGATGTAGGCATCGCGCAGGCCATTGCGGCGCAGGGTCTCCAATACTACCTCCGCTACCTCCTGCGGCGGCATACCGATGTCCAGCATGATCGACTTGGCGGATTCGAAGAAGCGCTCGATATGTGCCTGGAGACGGAATATCCGGCCCTCGTAAGCCCGGATGCCTTCGAACACGCCGTCTCCATAAAGCAGCCCGTGGTCGAATACGGAAACCCTGGCCTCGTCCTCGTCGACAAAACGCCCATCCAGATAGATGATCAGCCCCAAATACTCACCTCTCCTTTCTTATTCTGAACCTATTCTTCATTCTCCGGCCGGCAGCCGGCAAAATCCTCCCACTAAAAAAGCCCCTCGCCAAGACAGAACACTGTCAGGGACGAGAGGGCTCCCACATGATCGACCCTGCCCGGACGTCACTGCCCGCTGACTTTTTTCAAGTCCTTTTCATCGGGTCAATGCAGGCCCCACGGCTTGCTCAGCAAATTGGTGGAATGTCTCCCCCGTCGCTTTCGGCTCACCGAGGCAATTTACCAGATGACTACCCGCTCTAATGCCCCCGAATGCGGAGTTTGGCGGACAGAAATCTGGAACACAAGATTTGCTAATTAGTATAATAATCCAGCACCCCGATGTCAATAGATTTTTTATTATTTATTATAAATCTGTAATTATTATGTGTTATTCCTGGAACCGGCCATAAGCCCACAATGCTTGTAATTACTGGGCTATATCAGGATCAAGCCTGAATTCAAAACCANNCGTTCAATGCAGCCGGCGCTGTCAGGCGTCCGGCTTGCTGTCCAGGCAGTGGATCGCCGACTGGGCGGCGGTGAGGCCCTCGCCGACCGCCTTGCCGATCTGGTAGGGCTTCCCGGTGCAGTCCCCGGCGGCAAAGAGGCAGGGGATGTTAGTGGCCATGGTGCGGTCCACCGTGATGGCGCCCTGCTCCTGGCGCAGCCCGGCAATCAGCCGCTCAGCCGGGGCCACGGGGCGGATGATAAAGACCCCGTCTACGGGGATCTCCTTGTCAGGCA
>PLQY01000007.1 GCA_003160265.1 Peptococcaceae bacterium
ACAGTAAACCGTCAACTGCTATCGTTGCCAACAATGGCAACAGATTTTTCCGCGTAACCCACCCCTTCCACCCCTGGTTCGGACGAGAGTTCGAATATCTGACGTTAAGAAAGAACTGGGGTGAGGATCGGGTCATGTTCACCGGCTCCAGTGGCCACGTGCAGTCAATGCCTGTGGTCTGGACGGATCTCGCCCCGGTGGATCCCTTCGTGAATCTGGCAAATGGCCGTGCCCTGTTCAGACCGGCCGACCTAATGGCTCTTGCCAACCTCATTCAAACCCTGAAGGAGAAACTGTAATATAGATTATGCCGCTATTGTAATGATAATTACGCCGGTTATGTCTGATTAAAAGTGGATTATAGTTAGTAACAACGGTATTATTTGCTTGACATGCCAAACATAATACAGCATAATCATAATAACATAGATAGGAGGTGAAGCCATGGACGAGAAGGAACAGTCACTGCGAGATGCCCACTCTTTAAACCCCCATCCGGAGGATGCGCAGGGTGAACTCTTCCACTCGGGAAGGCGGTTCTTCGATTCCAAGGACCTGGTTCAGGTCAAGTATGAGATGCTCCGCCGCGTCGATAATGACGGAATCCCGGTTTCCCAGGCTGCCCAGGAGTTCGGCTTTTCCCGACCCTGTTTCTACCAGGCAAGGGCAGACTTTGAGGCTGGTGGTTTGCCCGGACTGCTCCCGGAGAAACCCGGTCCCAGGCATGCTCACAAGCTGACCGGGGAGGTGATGGCCGCGATTGAAGGGTGGCTCCAAGAAAAGCCGCCTCCCAGGATGAAGGAACTGGTCGAGCGTCTCCACCAGCAGCTGGGCATCGAGGCGCACCCGCGCAGCATCGAACGGGGCCTGAGGCGCCTGGCAAAAAGGGGGCGCTCAAAATAGGGTAACGGTAGAGCAGGCCGACTGGGTCATGCGCTACGAGGCAATGCGGACGCTTGTGACCGGAGGAGCTCCGGTATCATCCCCTGCCCCGGCCCATGGCCTGGCCATCTTCCTGCGCTATGGACTAGTCAAATGGATGCGCACCTGGACGAGCCCGCCGCCGTCCTTGCCTAAATGCCGGGAAAGGATCGGAGATGGCGCGTACCAGAAGAATGATCTGGTCTCGCTTCTTTTGGAAATGGCGATCCAGGCGGCAACTTGGCCTTGCTAAAACATTACGGGTCCTATGAAAGGGGTGATTAAAACATGGAGCAAGACCAGCACCAAAAGATCACGACCCGGCACTTGAGGCGCGCTGCCTACCTCTATGTAAGACAGAGCACCCTGCGGCAGGTGTTTGAGAACACGGAGAGCACTCATCGCCAGTACGCCCTGCGGGAGCGAGCCCTGGCGCTGGGCTGGACCACGGAGCAGGTGGTGACAATCGACGAGGATCTGGGGCAATCCGGTGCTTCCGCGGAGGGACGGGAAGGATTTCAGAGGCTGGTGACCGATGTCAGCATGGGCCGGGTCGGCATCGTTTTGGGGCTCGAGGTCTCCCGCCTCGCCCGCTGCTCTTCGGATTGGTACCGACTTCTGGAGATTTGCGCACTCACCGATACTCTCATCCTGGACGAGGACGGCATCTATGATCCCAACTCCTTCAACGATCGATTGCTCCTGGGGTTGAAAGGAACGATGAGCGAGGCTGAACTGCACTTCCTCAAGATGCGCATGCGGGGAGGAATCCTCAGCAAGGCCCGCCGGGGGGAGTTAAAATCGCCCTTACCAATCGGTTTCGTGTATGGGCCGGATGATCGGGTGGTTCTGGACCCGGACCGGCAGGTACAGGAGAGCCTGCAACTCTTTTTTCAGACCTTCCGGCGCACCGGCGCCGCTACGGCCACAGTCAAGGCTTTCCGGGAGCAGGAGATCCTCTTCCCCCACCGCCTGCGCACGGGACCGCACAGAGGGGAACTCGCTTGGGGCCCGCTTGTTCATAGTAAAGCATTGCAGATCATTCATAACCCTCGCTATGCCGGCGCCTTCTTCTTCGGACGGGAGAGACGGCATGGAAAGGGTCCCGGTGGCCACTGCCTGTATGAGAAACTTCCGCGGGAGGAGTGGATCTCCCTGATACAGGATGTTCATCCGGGATACATCACCTGGGACGAGTTCGAAGAAAACGAACGGCGCCTCCGCGATAACGCCCTAGCCTTGGGCGCTGAGCGTCGCAGCCCACCCCGGGAGGGCCCCGCTCTGCTGCAGGGCCTCGCCATCTGCGGCCGCTGCGGTCTGCGCATGAATGTGGGCTACAACACCTACCGGGGTAAGCTCGTCCCTCTCTATACCTGCCGGCGTGATCGCATCAAGCATGCCCTGCCAGGATACTGTCAGGTTATCAACGGACGCACCATCGATGAGGCGATTGGCCGGCTTCTGGTGGAATCGGTGACCCCGATGGCCATCGAGGCAGTCCTTTCGATCGACGACGAACTGCGCCAGCGGGGCGAAGAGGTCAAGCGGCTGCTCGGCCAGGGTGTCGAGCGCGCCCGGTACGAGGCGGACCTGGCCCAGCGCCGCTACCTGCAGGTCGATCCGGATCACCGCCTGGTAGCCGATACCCTGGAGGCGGAGTGGAACCAGCGCCTGCGCGATCTCGAAGAGGCAAAGCAGAAGCTAGATGAGGAAAAGACCAAGGTTGCCGTCCTCTGCGAGGAGAAGCGCCAGCAGATCAGGGAACTGGCGGCGGACTTTCCCCGGCTATGGAATGATCCCCGCACCCCGGACCGGGAACGCAAACGACTGGCCCGGTTGCTGATCGAGGATGTCACTCTCTTGAAGGGCGACTGCATTGACATTCACGTGCGCTTCCGGGGAGGAGCCACGCGATCCATCAAACTGCCCTTACTTCTCAGTGGACCAGACGCCCGCCGGACCCCGCGCCAGATAGTAGAGGAGATTGACCGCCTCTTGGACCGGCTTACCGAGTCAGGAGTGGCGAGGGAGCTAAACTCCCGGGGATTTACGACTGGCGCCGGCCAGCCATTCGATGCCCATCTGGTTCGTTATGTCCGGGAAACCTACAAATTGAAGGATCGCTACACGCGCCTAAGAGAAATCGGTCTTTTAACCAAGTATGAAATAGCGGAAAGGTTGGGCATCTCCCCGCGTACTGCCATCCAATGGCACCAGCAGGGGCTGCTTCAAGGGACCCCCTACGAAGAAGGAAATCGGTTCCTCTTTCAGACGCCGGCCGATAACCTGCCGCTCAAAAGCAAGCATAAGAGCGCCTGGCTTGAGGGAAGCGCCAACAGAATGACCTGCCAGGCAGAGTTTGATAATTAGAAACTCCACCCCGATCTTGGGTATGCCAGGGACAGGCTTTTGCCACCAGGTGGCAAAAGCGGCCGAGAAAGATGCCTCTTTTACACACGGAAAATGGAGGAGGATCCGACATGGCATGCATACGTTGGAGGGGACAATACGCCCAACTGGTAGACACGGTTTATGAAGCTGGTCGGTCCAAGAAGGTCACTTTGGCCAGCCTCTCGGAATTCTATGCCTCTGAGCTCACCAAACGGCGTGTCGCAACAAAGTTTCCGCGCATCAAGGTCGATTGGGAGGCGGTGGACCGGTCGCTCGCCCAAGGGCCACCTCCTGGTATCCTGAAGCAGAACACGCCCACTGAGCACCTGGACTATGGAGCCATCGAACACAAATTGAGAGAGTGGGCTGACGAGGCTGAGGGTGCAAATCTGGTCAATGATGCAAACAGCTTGCGTATAGCAGCGGGCGTTCTGACAAGCTGGAGAGCAAAGTTTTACTGGGATAATCACCCTGGTTAAAAGAGAGTGGATTAACTTGGAGTGTGCGATCGAATAAAGTACCGCTTCGAAATCCGAAAGGAGTGTAGTCTGATGCATCCCCTTTAAATTCTGAGGTATA
>PLQY01000060.1 GCA_003160265.1 Peptococcaceae bacterium
ATCACAGGCATGAAGCAGGACACCAACAAAATCGGTTTCACTGTCGTTAATATCTTGAACGATGTCCATAAGCTTGGTGAAGGCCAGGCGCACCTCAGCGAAGGCCAATTTAAACTGCAATCAGAAATTAGGGAACTTCACAAAGGCCATGAACGCATTGAAACCAGGCTAGATCGTGTTGAGGCACTGTCTGAAGCGACTGGTAAGGCTCACAGAGACCATGAAAAACGGATTCAGGTCCTGGAGGGCAAGATTACCGCTTAGCGATCATGATAGCCGTGAGTGCCCCACAGAATCAATTCTATGTCTCCAGCGTCGCTACTAGCGCAACACCTGACGACCTATCTGCTTGACTAGGTATAGGAATCTATCTGAAGAGGATTTTACCCAACCGAAAAGCTAAATATGAGCTTTGGAGATATTGGGGACGCCGATCAGCGTCCCCTAAATAATTAGTTTGAGCAGGCCCTTTGCGAAAAGGGCTTTTTTGTTTGCCAAGACCATTTTTTGAGGGGAGAGATGAAATGTGAGCGCAGCACAGTTGGAGTGTGAGACGATCATCAATTTCAACGAGGAAGAGGCGGTGCCTGACCGCGCGACTCCTATGACTCTATAGCAAAGCTGCAAGCCCATCGGCTTGCAGCTTTGCTTTTAGGATTATGTTTTGATCACGGAACTGATCACATTGCCTAAAATTGATCACGATGTTGATCACAAGACTAGGCTAGAACCCTTGATATTACACGGATTCCTCTGGACATGCTTGGACACATTTTTTGCCAATCATTTAATGCAAATCCCCGCCGGGCATTGGTATTCCTAGATTTTTTAAAACATTATTCTACATCATCGGCATGTTGGACATTGGCGGCATCTTCAGAGCCGCATCATCCTGCGCCGGTTTGTCGGCGATCAGGCACTCGGTGGTCAGCAGCATGGCGGCAATACTGCCGGCGTTCTGCAGAGCGGAGCGAGTCACCTTGACCGGGTCGACGATCCCCGCCTCGAACATGTTCTCATACTTATCGGTTAACGCATTGAAACCCACATCCTGCTCCAATCCCTTGACCTTCTCCACCACCACGGAGCCTTCGGCACCGGCGTTGCTGGCGATCTGGCGCATCGGCTCCTCAAGGGCTTTTCTCACGATGCTGATTCCGGTTGCCTCATCCCCATGGGCCTCAAGCCGGCTCAGGGCGGGAATTGCCCGCACTAAGGCTAGGCCGCCGCCAGCGACGATGCCCTCCTCAACAGCCGCCCTGGTAGCCGCCAGAGCATCCTCGATCCGGTGCTTCTTTTCCCGCAGCTCCACCTCGGTAGCCGCTCCCACCTGGATCACCGCCACGCCTCCGGCCAGCTTGGCCATGCGCTCCTGCAACTTCTCCCGGTCGTAATCGGAGGTGGCCTCATCAAACTGGTGCTTGATTGTGGCAATCCGTTTCTCAATCTCGTCAGTGCTACCCCGGCCTTCGACGATGGTGGTCTCCTCCTTGCCGACCACCGCCCTCCCGGCCCGGCCGAGCATGTCCAGGGTGGCGTGTTCCAGCTTGTAACCCGCCTCTTCACTGATCACCGTGCCCCCGGTAAGGATGGCGATGTCTTCGAGGATGGCCTTGCGGCGGTCTCCGTAGCCCGGTGACTTCACAGCCACACAAGTGAGAGCACCCCTGATCTTGTTGACCACCAGGGTAGCCAGAGCTTCGCCCGCCACGTCTTCGGCCAGGATCAACAGCGGCCTGCCAGCCTGGGAAACTGCCTCCAGGATAGGAACAATATCCACAATAGCGGAGATTTTCTTGTCATACAACAGGATGTAGGGGTCCTCCAACTGAGCCTCCATCTTGTCTGCATCAGTAAACATGTAAGGGGAGATGTAGCCCTTATCGAACTGCATGCCCTCCACTACTTCCAGCGTGGTGCCGATGGTCTTGGACTCCTCGACGGTGATCACCCCGTCGTTGCCCACCTTCTCCATGGCATCGGCCACCCAACCACCAATTTCCGGGTCGGCTGCCGAGATCGAGGCTACCTGGGCGATGGCCTCCTTGCTCTCCACTGATTTGGACATCTTCTTAATCTCCGCCACAACCGCCTCGGTCGCTCTCTCGATACCCCGCTTGATGATCATCGGGTTGGCGCCGGCAGTCACGTTCTTCAAGCCTTCCCTGATCATCGCCTGGGCCAGCACGGTAGCGGTGGTGGTACCATCACCTGCCACGTCGTTGGTCTTGGTGGCCACCTCCTTGACGAGCTGGGCGCCCATGTTCTCCCAAACGTCCTCAAGTTCGATCTCCCTGGCAATGGTCACCCCGTCATTGGTGATCTGGGGCGGACCCCACTTCTTTTCCAGAACCACGTTGCGCCCCTTCGGCCCCAGCGTCACCTTTACGGTGTCGGCCAACTTGTTGACCCCTTTTTCCAGCGAAACGCGGGCTTCATCGCGAAAACTGAGTTCCTTTGGCATCTCCTACCTACCTCCCGGATTGTTAGTCGACGACGGCGAGAATGTCCCGCTCGCTTACGATCAGATACTCTTCTCCCTCAACCTTTACTTCGGTACCGGAGTACCGCGCAAAGATAACCCTGTCCCCGACCTTCACATCCAGGGGGACTTTCTCTCCACTGTCCAGCACCTTACCGGTTCCGACCGCCAGTACCTCCCCCTTTTGGGGCTTTTCCTTGGCGGTGTCCGGCAGCAGGATGCCGCCTCTCGTTTTTTCTTCCTGCTCTACGAGCTTTAATACGACCCTGTCACCCAATGGTTTCAGCTTCATAACCATACCTCCTTTTTCCATAGTCTTCCTGATACCTGTTAGCACTCGACTATATTGAGTGCTAATTCCTATGTATAATAATAATTTTTACTAAAGGGAAACGCAAACCAATATAAGGGAATGCTAGGCTATTATCGGGCGTTTCGCACAGTAATGGAGATGTTATGGCTTAATATCTCCAGCGTTAATCATTTTTTATGGAAGATGTGGAGCGGGTAGTCATCTGTGGTTAATTTTTGCGCCTGCTGCCTAAGTTTTCCCCTGATACCAGCAGAATATGCATTCAACTGGGCCTTGGCTTCAGCGAGGGCACCCGGCTCTTATCCCACCGCTTCGGATGTGCTCCGCACGGGGGCATTAGAGCGGGTAGTCATCTGTGGCGAATACGATCCGGAATTGCGGAAACAATATAGCCAGGTTCACAGCAGCCGAGCTAAGACTACTGCAGGTCTCGAAATATACGGATTATCCTGAAAAGGAATCTGCAGTAGTCGAGCAAAGGTCTTTGCAGGTCGAAAAAGGTATTCCCTTGGCAGATCTGCAAAGGCCGGAGTTAAGGTCGATATGGGTTCAAATGAGGGTTTGCCCTAGCCAGACCGGTTATGGCAGGCTCGAGAGGGTGGATCCATACCGGCCGAGCGCAGACTGGCTGGGGTTCCGCAGGGGTTTGCAAGAGCCGGAAGGTTCTTGCGGGCTCCGAGGGGATCCCTGACCGGTCGAGCAAAGGTTGGTCGGGGTTCGAAAGAGGTTTGCAGGAGCCGTAAGGTTCTTGCGGGCTTCGGGGTAGGATCTCGATCAGCCGGAGTGCAGGTTGCTGTGGGCCTAAAAAGGCGGCTCGGGGATGTCTCACGAGCCGCCTTTTTAGGTATGCTGGTTGTCCGGACGGGCGCACTCCCCGGCGCTCCCCTGGAGGATGCCCAGGGCATGAGGCAGGGCCGGCAGGATCACCGCCAGGTTTTCCCGAACAGCCCTGGGGCTGCCCGGCAGGTTGACGATCAGGGTGCGGCCGCGGCTCCCGGCCACGGCGCGGGAGAGCATCGAGTGGGGGGTGTGCTGCATACCAGCAGCCCGCATGGCTTCGGGAATGCCCGGGATGACCCTGGACACCACGGTCAGGGTCGCCTCCGGGATCACATCCCGGGGGGCCAACCCGGTGCCACCGGTGGTCAATACCAGATCTACCCCAAGAGTATCTGTGTATTCGATTAGCTTCGCTGACAGGATCTCCTGTTCGTCCGGAACCACATCATAGGCGACCACTTCAGCCCCGATGGTGGCCACCATCTCCCTGATAGCGACGGCGCTGAGATCCTCACGCTCGCCGCGCGATCCCTTGTCACTGGCCGTCAAAATTGCTACTCGCAACTGTTGCCACCTCCAACAGGTGTCTGATGCATTTCTTTTTAGTCTGCAACGACGGCCACCGGATCTCCGGCCCTGATCGGGCCGCTCTGCAAGACCCTGATGAAGATCCCCTCCCGGGGCATGATGCAGTCCCCGGCCTGGTAATAGATAGCACACCGGTCGTGGCAGACCTTCCCGATCTGGGTCACCTCGCCGAGGGCCTTGGCCCCCAGCTTTAACCTGGTACCGATGGGCAGGGTAAACAGCTCTATCCCTTCAGTGGTAAGATTTTCGGCAAAATCACCGGGGCCGACGTCCAGCCCCAGGGCTCGCATCTTGTCGATGCTCTCCAGGGCCAGCAGGCTCACCTGGCGGTGCCAGGGCCCGGCATGGGCGTCTCCCTGCAGTCCGTGGTCCGCCACCAGCAACCCCTGGCCGACGTCGGTCTTGCGCTCTCCCTTGCTCTGACTGGTGCATACCGCTATGATCTTGGCCATTGTTGCTCCCCTTCTCTGAGATAGGCGCCGCTCTTGCCCCCGGACTTCTCCACCAGCCGGATCTCTCCGATCACCATGCCCCGGTCGACTGCCTTGCACATGTCGTAGATGGTCAGNNGGCCTCCATCTCCACACCGGTCCGGCCGTGGTTCCGTACCCAGGCCTCGATCTCCACGGCGCTCCGCTGCTCGTCCAGGCGAAAGTCCAACCCGACCTCATCCAGCAGCAGCAGGTGGCACATAGGGATCAGCCCGGATGTATTTTTGGCCGCCATGATGCCGGCGGTCTGGGCCACCCCCAGCACATCCCCCTTGGCCATCCTCCTGGCTCTGATCAGGGACAGAGTCTCCGGTTTCATGGTCACTGCCGCCCTGGCTCTGGCCAGACGGTCTGTTTCCTGCTTGGCGCCGACGTCGACCATGCGCGCCCGCCCGCGCTCGTCAAAATGAGTCAACCCGGACATTGATTCAACCCCCAATCTGGCACATGCCCCGCCCATTCGCCGGGGCGCCCGTCGCCTCGTGGTAGTTGGCCGGTTTCAGCAGCAGGGCGGCTCTGAAAAGATCCTGCAACTCCGCATCACTGGCTCCGGACCGCAGGGCCTGCTGCAGATCGACCTCCCGCTGGTCGTGGAGACAGGGCCGAAGCTTGCCGTCGGCGGTCAGCCGCATCTTGTTGCAGCTGTCGCAGAAGTGCTCGTTCGTCAGCGNNCAGCGGTCGCAGAAATGGTCGCTCACGGCACCGATGAAGCCGATCGTCCCCCGGGCGCCGGCCAACCGGTAACTGCTGGCGGGCCCACTACCGGTCACCGCTTCGGCAGGGTCCAACGCCCCCAGGGCCTGCTCGATCCTCTGCCGTACCTGGCGGCTGGAGGCAAAGTGGCTTCCTGCCAGTTCCCAGCTGGCGCCCACCGGCATGATCTCGATAAACCTGACGTGCAGAGGATGCTCATATGTAAGGCGGCCAAACTGCACCCACTCCCGGTCATTAAATTGATTCAGGGCAACCACGTTGAGTTTGACCGGCCGGAAGCCCACGGCCAGGGCCTCCATAATGCCATCCCAGACCTGGTGGAAGTCCCCACCCCTGGTCATCTGCCTGTATTTCACCGGGTCCAGGGTGTCCAGGCTGATGTTCAGTCGCCGCACTCCGGCCCCCCAAAGTTGTTCGTTGTAATGGGTCAGCAGCACCCCATTGGTGGTCAGACTCAGGTCGGCCACACCCGGCAGCAGGGCCAGGGCCTGGACAAAGGGGATAACCCCGCGCCGCAGCAGGGGCTCCCCGCCGGTCAGCCGGAACTTGTTGATCCCGAGCTGTAGCGCTATCCTGGTCAGGTGGAGCAGTTCCTCCAGGCGCAGGATCTCGTCGCGGGGCTTCACTTTGATTCCCCCGGCAGGCATACAGTAGAGACACCGCAGGTTGCAGCGGTCGGTTATAGAAATACGCAGGTAATCGATCGTCCTGCCGAATCGGTCCTCCATCGCTCTCTCTCCAATTCTCCGGCAAGCTTTTCCGCCGTATTGCGGTAGGACATCCCGGACTAATCAAGGCAACAACGGCGTCACCGCACCATCGCACGCAACGCCGAAGCGGGCCCGTCCCATACCATTTTAGCCGTTGGCCGTTGTGGCAATAGTTATGTCTTCGATTCAACCGTTCTCTGACCCGCCAACGCGCCTGCCATGCGGGCACCCGGTCATCAGGTTTCTCCAAGTGCAATCATGCCATATGGAGCACGTTTTTACAACCCCACCATTCCGGCATCCCCAGCCTTAATGGAAGATGTCTGCTGTCTATTGTTCACGTATATGAAGCTGTGGTGAGGTAACCGAACTTTAGTGCCAGGTTTCTCACCTCTCTATAAAGCAGCCCGGTAGATCTCGGCGATCTGCTCCACC
>PLQY01000099.1 GCA_003160265.1 Peptococcaceae bacterium
TGCCTCAGAGAGGAGTTGTTTCTTGGCAAGGCCCTCGATATTCCCCGGTTCGTTAACGACGTAGGACACGAAATAGAGGATCTTCTCCAGCGACCGGGGAGACATGTCCAAGAGCAGCCCCATCCGGCTTGGTATCCCTTTGAAATACCAGATATGCGATACCGGCGCCGCCAGCTCGATGTGGCCGAGCCGCTCCCGCCGCACCTTTGAACGGGTCACCTCCACGCCGCAGCGGTCGCAGATGATCCCCTTGTAGCGTACCCTCTTGTATTTGCCGCAGTGGCACTCCCAATCCTTGGTTGGTCCGAAGATCCGCTCGCAGAACAAACCGTCGCGCTCAGGCTTGAGGGTGCGGTAGTTGATGGTCTCCGGCTTCTTGACTTCACCGCTCGACCAGGCCCGGATCTGCTCCGGAGAGGCCAGGCCGATGCGCATCCGTTCAAAGTTACTGACATCCAGCAACAAGATCGACTCCCTTCCCATTTGGTCGTTGGCAATTAGCCGTTGGTCGTTTGATATATGCCTTCCAACATCCAACCACTAACCACTAACCACTAAAATGGCTCATTCATCTACCTTCGCCTCGTCATCGTCGCTCTCGTCATCGTCACTCTTTCCCACCAGCGGCAGCAATCCCTGCAGGCTGTTCAGGCCGCGCCCGGGATGGCCGGGTTCATCCCCGGCAGTATCCTCTTCCACCAGGGGAAGCACGTCGGCCACGCTCTCGCTCTCAGCCTCAGCACCCACCTCGTCCTCGACCCCGCCATCTTCGGCCTCTTCCTGATCTTTCGCCGGGATAAACCTGAGTTTGGGCGGTTTGGCGACCGGAAGCCGGGCCTCGCCGATATCCAGTTCCAACTCCTTGGCGGTCTCGGTGATATCTTCCTCGCTCTCCCGGATCTCGATCTCCTCGTTGGTCTCCGAGAGTACCCGTACGTCCAGGCAAAGGCTCTGCAGTTCCTTGATCAGCACCTTGAAAGACTCCGGCACCCCTGGCTCGGGGACGTTTTCGCCCTTGACGATCGCCTCATAGGTCTTCACCCGCCCGACCACGTCGTCAGATTTGACCGTCAGGATCTCCTGCAGGGTATAGGAGGCGCCATAGGCCTCCAGTGCCCAGACCTCCATCTCTCCGAAGCGCTGCCCGCCGAACTGGGCCTTGCCCCCCAAGGGCTGTTGGGTCACCAGGGAGTATGGTCCCGTCGACCGGGCGTGGATCTTGTCGTCCACCAGGTGGGCCAGCTTCAGCATGTAGAGGTAGCCGACCGTGATCTCCCGGTCATAGGGGTCGCCGGTACGGCCATCGTAGAGTTGCATCTTGCCATCGCTGGACATGTGCAACTGCTCCAGGGTCTTCATGATATCCGACTCCCGCGCCCCGTCGTAGACCGGGCTGGCGGTGTACCTGCCCTGTTTGTGGGCCGCCATTCCCAGGTGGCATTCCAGGACCTGTCCAATATTCATACGTGAAGGAACACCCAGCGGGTTGAGCACGATCTCGACCGGCGTTCCATCGGGCAGGTACGGCATGTCCTCCTCGGGCAGGATCCGGGAGATAACTCCCTTGTTCCCGTGCCGGCCAGCCATTTTGTCCCCCACGGAGATCTTCCGCTTCTGGGCGACATAGACCCGTACCAGCCTGTTGACCCCCGGAGGCAACTCGTCGCCGTTCTCCCGGGAAAAAACCTTGACATTGACCACCCGTCCGGATTCACCGTGAGGAACCCTGAGCGAGGTGTCCCGGACCTCCCGGGCCTTCTCACCGAAAATCGCCCGCAAGAGGCGCTCCTCGGCGGTCAGTTCGGTCTCCCCCTTGGGAGTCACCTTGCCGACCAGAATGTCGCCCGGCCGGACGTCAGCGCCCACGCTGATCACTCCGCGCTCGTCCAGGTCCTTGAGCACGTCCTCGCCCACGTTGGGGATGTCCCGGGTGATCTCCTCGGGGCCCAGCTTCGTGTCCCGGGCGTCGCACTCATACTCTTCAATGTGAATGGATGTAAAGTAATCCTCCTTGACCAGCTTCTCGCTAATCAGGATGGCGTCTTCGTAGTTGTAACCCTCCCAGGGCATGAAGGCGATCAGCACGTTCCGGCCCAGGGCCAGTTCGCCACCCTCCGTGCAGGGGCCGTCGGCGATGATCTCTCCCGCCTTGACCCGCTGGCCCTTGGAGATGATCGGCTTCTGGTTGAGGCAGGTTCCCTGGTTGGAGCGCGAGAATTTGGTCAGGGTGTACTTGTCCAGATCATGCTTGCCACTGCTGCGCTTGACCTGGATCTCGTCCGCGGTCACCCGGGCCACCGTGCCGTCATGGCGTGCCCTGACTACCACTCCGGAGTCCTGGGCAACCCGGTGCTCGATCCCGGTTCCCACCAGGGGAGCCTCGGTGCGCATCAGGGGCACCGCCTGGCGCTGCATGTTCGCCCCCATCAAGGCGCGGTTGGCGTCGTCGTGCTCCAGAAAAGGGATCAGGGCAGCAGCAATGCTGACCACCTGTTTCGGGGAAACGTCCATGTAGTCCACCTGACCCGAGGGGCCGACCAAAACATCCGCCCCGTGCCGGCTGTCGACTCTGGGGTTCAGGAAGCGTCCATCCCCGTCGAGGGGGGTGTTCGCCTGGGCGATGATATATTCCTCCTCCTCGTCGGCGGTCAGGTAGACGATCTCCTCGGTGACGATCCCCTGCTCCTTGTCGACCCTCCGGTATGGAGTCTCGATGAAGCCGTACCGGTTGATCCGGGCAAAGGTGCTCAATGACCCGATCAGGCCGATGTTCGGTCCTTCAGGAGTCTCGATCGGGCACATCCGGCCGTAGTGGGAGTGGTGCACGTCACGTACCTCGAAACCCGCTCTCTCACGGCTGAGGCCGCCGGGGCCGAGGGCGCTCAGGCGCCGCTTGTGGGTCAACTCCGCCAGCGGGTTGGTCTGATCCATAAACTGCGACAACTGGCTGCTGCCAAAAAATTCTTTAATTGCCGCCACCACCGGGCGGATGTTGATCAGCGCCTGGGGGGTGATGGCCTCTACATCCTGGATGGTCATGCGTTCCCGGACGACCCGCTCCATCCGGGCAAGCCCGATCCGGAACTGGTTCTGCAGCAGCTCGCCCACCGAGCGCACCCGCCGGTTGCCCAGGTGGTCGATATCGTCGATGTTGCCCTCGCCGTGCATCAGCTTCAGGAAATAGCCCACCACCGACAGGATGTCCTCCTTGCGGAGGCACCGTCCGGTATAGGTCGGGTCGAGCTTCAGTTTCTTGTTCAACTTGTAGCGGCCGACATAGCCCATGTCGTAGCGGCGCGGGTCCAGGAACAGGCCCTCCAGCAACGCCCGGGCACTGTCGATGGTCGGCGGCTCACCGGGGCGCAACCGCTTGTAGATCTCCACCAGGGCCTCCTCCTGGTTCTGGGAGGTATCCCGCTCCAGAGTGATCTTCAGAAATTCGTCCTGGTCGTAAAGTTCCAGGATCTGATCGTTGGTTGTATAGCCCAGGGCGCGGATCAGCACGCTCACCGGCAGCTTTCGGGTGCGGTCGATCCGCACGTAAGCCACGTCGTGGGTGTCGGTCTCGAGCTCCAGCCAGGCGCCCCGGTTGGGGATGACCGTGGCGCTGTAGGTTTTCTTGCCGGTGGCGTCGCTGCCCGAATGATAGTAGACGCCGGGCGAGCGCACGAGTTGGCTGACAATCACCCGCTCCGCGCCGTTAATAATGAAGGTTCCTTTCTCAGTCATCAAGGGAAAATCACCCATGAACACGTCCTGTTCCTTGATCTCCCCTGTTTCCTTATTGGTCAAACGCACCTTCACCCGCAGGGGCGCCGCAAAGGTCACATCCCGCTCCTTGCACTCCTCCACGGAGTATTTGGGATCACCCAGAGCGTAATCGACAAATTCCAGCATCAAGTTTCCGGTAAAGTCCTGAATTGGAGAGACATCCTGAAACAGATCGCGCAGGCCGGAACTGAGAAACCACCCATAGGATTGTTGCTGGATCTCGATCAGGTTGGGTATTTCCAAAACTTCGCGGATCCGCCCATAGCTGTAGCGCTGGTGCTGCCCCGACTGAACCGCATATGGATAAGCCATAACGCCATCCTCACCTCACTCTGGTCGTTGGTCGTGAGTCATCGGTCGTTGGAATTTCGATAACAATACTTTTTCTAACGGTCAACCACAGTTAAACACATTGGGCTACCGATCCTTTTACCTCCATTATAAAGATTATTTAGCATTAATAATATAGCCTGGCACAATAGACAACAATAGATATTAGCATATCGGCCAATCATTGTCAAGCAAAATTGCATGAAAAAAGCAAAGAATCCCTCTGCCACGACTATCGCGAAGGGTTCCCGCAGCTCATTGAACCTTTTTGCACAGATGACTACCCGCTCTAATGCCACCGCTTCCTNNTAAGCTTCAGTGGGGGAAAAGCAATCACGCACTGAAGCCAAGACCCAGTTGAACCTTGCTAAATGCGCTCCTGGAGCGAATACAGCCGTTATTTAATCTCCGCTTCGGCGCCGTTTTCGACCAGTTTCGCCTTGATGGCCTCGGCCTCTTCCTTGTTCACCTTTTCTTTGACAGTCTTCGGGAAACTGTCAACCAGGTCCTTGGCCTCCTTGAGGCCCAAGCCGGTGATTTCCCGCACCACCTTGATAACATTGATCTTCTTGTCACCGATGGTCTTGAGGATGACGTCGAATTCTGTCTGTTCCTCTTCTTCGGGCGCATCCAACGCTGCCGACGGAGCTGCCGCCATGGCAACCGGGGCGGCTGCGCTGACTCCGAACTCTTCTTCGAGGGCCTTCACCAGTTCAGCCAACTCCAGCACTGTCATACCTTTGACGCTTTCAATAATCTCTGCTACCTTGCTCATGTACAATCCTCCTGTATTCTTTATTGAAGATCTTCGTGTTCAGATGCCTGATGCCGGAAGTCCCGCGCCAGCAAGCTGGCACTCAACTTGCGGCCTTCTGCTCCTGTATCGCTTGCAGGGCAGTCGCCAGTTTGCGTATTGGCCCGGCCAGAACGCTCTGCAACCCGGCGATTGGGCCTTGCAGACCGCGCATCACCTGGGCGATCAGGACTTCACGGCTCGGAAGGTCAGCCAACGTCCTGACATCCCTGGCACTGATCACCCGGCCATCCAGCAAGCCGCCCTTGATCTCGATACTGCGGTTAGTCCTGAGGAAGCTGTTCAACAGCTTCGACGGCGTTACCAGGTCAGCATAACCGAAAGCGATGATGGTCGGCCCCGTCAGCAGTTGCTCCAGCCCATGGATGCCTGCCCTGTCGGCGGCAATCTTGGTCAGAGTGTTTTTGGCGACCAACAACTCGGCGCCGGCCTCCCGGAAAGAAACCCGGAGCGCCGTGGCACTAGCCACGTTCAACCCCCTATAATCCGCAAACACCGACACCTTGGATGAGGTCAGTTTGGACTGCAGATCGGCCACCAACTGCTTCTTCTTCTCGATTGTTGCCATCTCGCACCTCCTTCTATCACCTAAATAAAAACACCCTCCCGGAAGACAGGAGGGCAATTGAAAGCTTCATCCTCAATGTTGGAGGAGCCCCTGAACCTCGGCAGGTGTTTGCGCATTAAGCCATACGGCGCCTGCTGTCTCCGGTTACTAACAGATCATAACAGATATTCATTTTGAATTCAAATTAAATTGCGAATCCAATTGCGCAGCAAAGCTAAGCAATAGCAATTCCCATTTTTTAGCTGGCCGGCCGCTGGTTGCTGACCCTGATCCCCGGCCCCATGGTCGAGGAAACGATCACGCTCTTGAGGTACTGTCCCTTGGCCGCAGCCGGTTTTGCCCTAAGCACCACATCCAGCAGGGTAGAAAAGTTCTCTCCCAGGTCCTCCTGTGCAAAGGAAGCCTTCCCAATGGGAGCATGGATAATCCCCGACTTGTCAGCCCGGTACTCGATCTTCCCGGCTTTGATCTCCTTGACCGCCCGGCCGATGTCAAAGGTGACCGTACCGGTCTTGGGGTTCGGCATCAGCCCCCGGGGGCCAAGCAGTTTGCCCAGCTTGCCCACCGTGCTCATCATATCCGGAGTAGCCACGGTTACTTCAAAACCCATCCAACCGCCCTGGATCTTCTCCACCATGTCTTCGGCGCCCACGTAATCGGCGCCGGCATCCGCAGCTTCCTGAGCCTTGTCTCCCTTGGCGAACACCAACACCTTCCGGGACTTGCCGGTCCCGTTCGGGAGCACTACCGCCCCGCGCACCTGCTGGTCAGCATGCCGGACGTCAATCCCCAACCTGATGGAGACCTCCACGGTCTCGTCAAACTTGGCTGTCGCCGTTTCCTTGACCAGCCGCAACGCCTCCGGCGGTTCGTAAAGCGCGTTCCGGTCGAACTTTTCCAGGGCTGTCTGGTACTTCTTGCCTCTCTTCGGCATTGTTGCCACCTCCTCGTGGTTTAGCGGATTGCTCCTCCCACTCGAACTCATCACTCATCACTATTCGACGACTTCGATACCCATGCTGCGGGCCGTACCTTCGACCATGCGCATGGCTGCTTCCACCGAAGTTGCGTTCAAGTCCCGCATCTTGAATTCGGCAATCTCCCGCACCTTGGTCCGGTTTACCTTACCGACCTTTTTCCGGTTCGGTTCGCCGGAGGCGGCCTCGATCCCCAACGCCTTCTTTAACAGGATGGATGCCGGTGGGGTCTTGCAGATGAAGCTGAATGTCCGGTCGGCGTAGACGGTCACCTCTACCGGGATCACCAGCCCCGCATCGCTGGCGGTGCGCTCGTTGAACTCTTTGCAAAACTGCATAATGTTCAGGCCATGGGGACCGAGGGCGGAGCCGACTGGTGGAGCCGGCGTGGCCTTACCTGCATTCACTTGAAGCTTGATGATGGCGTTAACCTTCTTGGCCATATTGTTTCACTCTTCCCTTCAATATAAAAGAATCTTTGATTCTTATTTCCTCGGGCATAAAGCCCGAGGTATTAAAAAGGTAGATCTTTTGAAACTTTGTGCGGCATTCATCCTGACCCACTTAGGGGTCAGGTTTTCTGCCGCAGTCGTTATAAAGTAGCCGTTGACATTTACCTGTTGGTCAAATGTCAGGCCAATTTTTGGATCTGATTAAACTCCAACTCCACCGGCGTCTCCCGCCCGAACATGGAGACCAGCACCCTGAGCTTGCTCTTTTCCGGGTAGATCTCCTCAACGGTGCCGATAAAGTTCTCGAAGGGGCCGGTGATAACCCGCACGCTCTCGCCCAGGTCCAGGTCAATCTTGGTGCGTACTTCATCCAGGCCCATCTGGCGCATGATGACGCGCACTTCCGTCGGCAGCAGCGGGATCGGTTTGTTCCCCGAACCCACAAAACCGGTCACGCCGGGCGTGTTGCGAACCACGTACCAGGAATCGTCGGTGAGGATCATTTCCACCAGCACGTAGCCAGGAAAGATCTTCCGCTTGATAACCTTACGCTTGCCGTCCTTGATCTCGACCTCGTCCTCCATGGGCACCAGGACACGAAAGACCTTCTCCTGCATGTTCATGGATTCGACCCGCTTTTCCAGGTTGGCCTTGACCTTGTTTTCATAACCGGCATAAGTGTGAATCACAAACCATTTCTTTTCCATAAAGACAAGGGACCTTGAGGCCCCCACCTCCCCGGGGTATTGCTACAAGCGACCAGCGCTGCCGGAAAACTTTTGTTTAATCCGTTCATCATACCAAACTACTCTATTACCTAGGGTACCCGCAGCTTACAGGATATAGCCCAGGAGCTGGCTGAGAATCGAGTCCGCGATCCAGAGCAGAGCTGCCACGATCACGACGGAGACGATCACCACTGCGGTGTAGATCACCAATTGCTGGCGGGATGGCCAGTGCACTTTTTTCAATTCTGCCCAGGCGCTCTGCAGGAATTTGACTCCATCCAGGAAAAACTGGATCCTGGACTTCACAGGCTCCTTCCTGGCAGGCCCCCGCACCGGCTCCTTACCCTTGCCCAGTGCTGCCGGAACCTTCTTGGAGCCATCCGGTTGGGGCTTTTCGCCGCCCTTGGCCAGACGCAAAAAGCCCAGCCTCGGTTTCGGGGCCGCAGATACCGCCTCTCCCGGAGTATTATCCTGCCCAGCCTCGGTTTTCACCTTATCGTCCTGAGCCTTGGAGCCCTTCTTCGCCTTAATCGTGCTGGCCTTTTTCCCCATCGCGCCACCTTCACATCCTTTGGCAGTCCTTGCCTCGCCCCGCAAGCGGGAGCGGTATCCGCTACTTCGTCTCGCGATGCAGCGTGTGAGTTTTACAAACCGGGCAAAACTTCTTAAACTCAATCCGGTCCGGGTCGTTCTTTTTATTCTTCTGCGTGGTATAATTACGGTTCTTGCAATCGGTACAGGCCAAAGTAACTCCGACGCGCAACCTGGCCACCTCCTGACACGCCCATAGTAGCTTTACAAATAAAAAAAGACTGGAACCTGTTCAAGCATACAGACATTGCACCTTACTTTAGCATAGTCCCACATCGCCTGTCAATATGCAGAACCGGGAGCGCACCAAAATTTGTGGGAAATTGCTATTGCTGCGCATGCTCCGCAATTGGATTCGCAAACTTCCCCAAAAAAAGTTCCCTGCAGGCGCGCAGGGAATAACACTCCTCTTCAATCCACGCCCAGCGCAGGAGGCGACAGGGGAAGGAAAGGGATGTATGAAGGATAGTCAGGCGCTTGCGCTTTCTTCAGCTTTGTTGACCCGCCACACGGCGTTTACCGGACACGCCCTGAAGCACCGGGCGCAACGGGTGCAAATATCCTTGTCAATGGTGTATTCGGCTGTCCCGTTCATCTTTACATAAACCGCACTACTCCCGCCATCATTTGTACAGACAAACCAGCAGGTAGCGCAGTCCATACAGAGCTCCGGCTTGATCTCGAAATCGAACTTGTACGTCTTCTTCTCGGTCTTCTCGGCCATGCTTGTTACCCCCTCCCTTAATGTACAGGAATGTATAAACCCTTTGGGGAACTATTCGCCAGTAGATCTGAAATTCCTTCTCCGAAAAACTTCCACAAAAAAATAATGCTTCGCTAAGCCCCTGGACTCGTTGAAAACCCCAGCAGGGAGAAAGCATTCCGGTAGAGAATGCGCTCCTCGGCGCCAGGAGGCAGATCCAGGCCCTGGATGCTTGCCAGCGATTCCTTCTGGCCGGTCCAGGGAGAATCGGTACCGAAAAGCACCTTGCGCGGCCCATGAGCGCGGATCAGCCGGGCCATACCTGCAGCACCAAGGTCTGCGAAGGAAAAAGAGGTATCAAAGTAGATCTCCTTCCCGACCAGGTGGCGAGCCACACCTTCCCAGCACCGGTAGCCACCCATGTGGGCGGCAACGATCCGCCCGCCGGGAAACCGGTGCAGGACCCTGGCCAGCCCCTCGGGAGTGCAATGCACCGGCGGGGGAAACCCGGCATCCTCACCGGCGTGAAAGAGGATGATCAGGCCCTCCTGGAGCAGGGCCTCGTAGAACGGCCACATCCGCTCCTCATCCACAAAAAAGCCCTGGTAGTCCGGGTGAAATTTGATCCCGAGCAACCCATCTTCCCTGATCCGCCCGATCTCCGCACGCCAGTCCACCAGGTCCGGATGCAGGGTGCCAAAAAACAGCAACTGCTCCGGCTGCCGGCTCGAACGACGGATAGCTTCCTGCTCCGCCGCCCAGGCGTTGATCACCCGCACCTGCTGCGGCCGGGTGGCCACCGGCTGCACCACCGACAGTGAGACGCCAGCCTCCCTCATGGAGCGACGCAGTCCGGAGACGGTACCGTCGGAGTACGGCTGTATGCCGCCGGCTGCCGCCAGCTCGGGAATCGCCCTCAAGGCCAGGCTGTCCGGAAAACAGTGCACGTGAAAATCTACCACCATACCGCCATCCCCGTTCCTGAATCAACCAGATCAATAGTGTGTCGTTCAGAGATCTGAAATCAAAAAGGCAGAACACAACTTAGCCGTCCTGCCTTGCTTTTTCTGGCTCCCCGGATAGGATTCGAACCTACAACATTCCGGTTAACAGCCGGACGCTCTACCGTTGAGCTACCGAGGAATATCAACACTCATGGAATGTATTATACACAGACAGCGGCTGCAGTTCAAGAGGGAGGGCCAACACCTGTCGCGCTTCAGAAGCGGGGGCTTCCAAGGAAATGGCGATTCATCCCCTCCCATGGATGAAGGGGACTTCTCGCCGAATTTGGTTAAATTCGCTGAGAAATATTGGAGCGATCATCCAGCGGCAGATGAATATGAACCGGTAGAGAGTACGGCGCCCAGAATGCAATTCCGATCAAAGAGAAAAATGGCGTTAGTGGTTTTCGGCCACTGGCGCTTTTTTATTGCTGATCGCATCCGACCTATTCACCCGGTTCCAGGTTGAAGGTAGATCCAGCCTGGCGAGCAGCATCGCCACCAGGGCTCGCTGCTGATCCACCTCAGCCGCACGCTTCTTGCGATAAGTTCCCCCGATGTGATGCCCGGTAGAGCGCAGCAAGAACGTCAACTGCTCTTCCATATCGGCCAGCAGCCTCTGCTGTTCATCAAGCGCTGCCCGCAGTTCAGAGAGGCCCATGTTGTCATATTCCTCATATTCCGGCATCCTGCGCCATCCCTTCTGTGACTGTTCACGTTAAATGACAGCTAAGAGATCACCACTAGAGGCCATAATCCCCGCTTGAAGAAAAAGCAGGAATTATGGTGGCCTAAGAATGTTAAATATTTGGGAGATTGATCTCCCGCAAGTTGATCACGCTTTCTTTCGGAAAACCTTTCACGTCTGATGTTACCACTTTGAGCTTGTGCAACTCAGCGGTTGCGGCAACTAGGGCATCTGCTATGCCCATTTTTTCTCCTCTGGCTTTACCCAGCCGCCTGAGAATTGCCGCTTGTGCAGCCACAGCCTGATCGACGGGAAGGATTGTCCATCCTCGCAGGAGATCCGCTACTTCTTTATGCGCTTTGGAAGTATCAGCGCCGAATAACAACTCGTGATAGACGATGGAGCTCGTTTTGGCAAGCCCGGCCCCAGCATTTGCAGCCAGCCAATTCCGCCCAGTTTCTGGAAGCTTATCCATCAAGAGATCGATGAAAACGCAGGTATCAATCAGGTAGCCCAATTCTTCTTCCCCCTGTCTTCCTCCTCGCGGATGCGGCGTACCCAATCCGCGCCACCAGCGGTCCATTCGGGAGCGTCTTTCTCGTCAAGACTGCCGCACGCTCTACAAATCTGTTCTGCCATACGTACACCGGTAATATAACGCCCAACCGCTTCCGTCACAACCTCGTTCCTGCTCGCCCCAGCTTTGCTCGCCACTGAATCAATATCCTTTACGAGACCGAGCGGCAATCTCAAATGTACCATCTGATAGTCGTCCATAAAGTATCACCTCCTGATACATGTAATAGTATCAGGATATATATCAGGCGTCAAGCAGTTTTTGGAATGCGCCGGCCCATAAACAAGGGAGCACGAATCATGCTCGTGCTCCCTTAACAATTTCCTGGCGGCGAC
>PLQY01000106.1 GCA_003160265.1 Peptococcaceae bacterium
CGGCCTGCGCGAGCGCTACGAGACGCACCACAAGGTCCGCATCAAGGACTCGGCCCTCGTCGCCGCCGCCACCCTCTCCCACCGCTACATCTCCGACCGCTTCCTGCCGGACAAGGCCATCGACCTGATGGACGAGGCGGCCTCCAGGGTGCGGCTGCAGATGTTCACCACCCCGCCGGAAGTCAAGGAAGTGGAGGAAAAGCTGGAACTGCTGCAGAAGGAGAAGGAGGCCGCCGTGGTCGGACAGGAGTTCGAGAAGGCGGCGGCTCTCCGCGACCAGGAGCAGCACATGCGGGCAGACCTGGAGCAGATCAAGAACAACTGGAACCAGCGCAAGGAACTGGAGGAGTCTATCGTCACCGAGGAGGACATCGCCGCCATCGTCTCCAGTTGGACCGGGGTACCGGTCAAAAAACTGCGCGAGGAGGAATCCGAGCGCCTGCTGCACATGGAGGACGTGCTGCACGAGCGGGTGATCGGCCAGGAGGACGCGGTGGCCGCCGTGGCCCGGGCGATCAGGCGGGCACGTGCCGGACTGAAAGACCCCAAGCGCCCGATCGGCTCCTTCATCTTCCTCGGGCCCACCGGCGTCGGCAAGACGGAGCTGGCCCGCACCCTGGCAGAGGCGTTGTTCGGGGACGAGGAGGCCATCGTCCGCTTTGACATGTCCGAGTACATGGAGAAGCATACGGTCTCCCGCCTGCTGGGGGCTCCTCCTGGCTACATCGGCTACGAGGAGGCCGGGCAGTTGACCGAGGCGGTACGCCGTCACCCTTACTCGGTGGTGCTGTTCGACGAGATCGAGAAGGCGCACCCGGACGTGTTCCACGTCCTGCTGCAGGTGATCGAGGACGGACGGCTGACCGATTCCAGGGGGCGTACGGTGGACATGCGCAACACCGTGGTGATCATGACCTCCAACGTGGGCGCCAATCTGATCAGGAAAGAGTCCCGGATGGGTTTCAAGCCCGAGGGTATGGCGACCGCTGCTACCAAAGATTACGAGGCCATGAAGGAGCGGGTGATGGAGGAGTTGAAGCGCACCTTCCGCCCCGAGTTCCTGAACCGGGTGGATGAGATCATCGTCTTCCACTCCCTGAATGAGGAGCACATCAAACGGATCGTCGGATTGATGCTGAAGAGCGTGACCAAGCGCATCGCCGAGTACGGGCTGTACCTGGAGTTCACCGATACCGCCAAGGACCTGTTGGCGAAGAAGGGCTATGACCAGATGTACGGGGCGCGCCCCCTGCGCCGGGTGATCCAGCGCATGGTGGAGGACCGGCTGTCCGAGGAGATGCTGCAGGGCAAGATCAAGGAAGGCGACGTGATCACTGTGGATGCCGCCGGGGACACCCTGGCTTTCGGCATCAAGCAGGCGCCTGCCCCCGCCGCCGCCGCCAAATGAGTGATGAGTGATGAGTGATGAGTGATGAGTGATGAGTGATTTTAAACTCAGCACTCATCACTTTTTCTAGTAGATGGCGGTGGGGTAGAGCCAGGTGGCTAAAATTACCATCACCGCGGCCACGGCGATCAGGATACCGAAATCGGCCGGGGCGTTTACCTGACCGGTGACCAGGAAGCCGCGCAGCAGATTCACCACGTAGGTGAGGGGGTTGATGCGCGACAGCACCTGCAGCCAGGGCGGCATGATGCTGATCGGATAGAGGGCGTTCGAGGCGAAGAAGAAGGGCATGGTGAAGAGTTGCCCGAGGCCCATGAAACGCTCCCTGGTCTTGACGATGGACGCCAGGATCATCGAGAAGCTGGCAAAGATCATGGCGCCGATCATGACCGTAGCGATCACGCCGAGCAGTGGCACCAACTGCCACCGCAGGGGAATGCTCATTAAAAGAGCGATAATGACGACTACCACCACCTGGGCGAGCGACCGGACGCCGGCGGCCAGGGCCTTGCCCAGGATGAAGACGCTGCGGGGCAGGGGCAGGGCCAGCATCTTCTGCATCAGCCCCAGGTCCCGCTCCCAGATGATGGCGATCCCGAAAAAGATCGAGATGAACATCATCGACTGGGCGAGAATGCCCGGCGCCATAAAGGTCAGGTAGGAGACGCCTCCGGTCGGGATCACCCGCAGGCGGCTGAAGGCCTCGCCGAAGATCAACAGCCACAGGGCTGGCTGAACCGCCCTGGTGAACACTTCTGTGGGGTCGTGCCAGAGTTTGCGCACCTCCAGTTCCACCACTCCCGCAATGCCGCGTAGCCAGACTGCCAGCCACGATTCCTGCCGCGCCTCCGGCGTGTTGTCAGCCGAGGCGCCTGGCGATCTTGCGAGTGCGCTTGACGTCACGATAATCTGCCTCCTCCTCGTAGTGTCCGCCAGTGTAATAGCGGAAGGCATCCTCCAGGGTGGCCTCGGGTTTACCGGTCCCCGCCTTGAGTGCCGCGGGGGTGTCCAGGGCGGCGATGTGCCCGTGGTTCATGATCGCCACCCGGTCGCATAAGGCTTCCGCCTCTTCCATGTAATGGGTCGTGATCAGGATGCTGAGCGGGTATTGCTGCCGGAAGTTGTTGAGCAGGTCCCAGACCGTCCCCCGGGCCACCGGGTCAAGCCCGACAGTCGGTTCGTCGAGCAACAGGACG
>PLQY01000018.1 GCA_003160265.1 Peptococcaceae bacterium
CGCTTCAACAAGGCCCAGCAGGATGTGCTCCTGCCTGCGGTGGAAAGGGGATCTGTCGTGCTGGTGGGCGCCACCACCGAAAATCCCTTTTTCTCGGTGAATGCCCCGCTCCTGTCCCGGACCCGGGTGTTGCCATTCTACCCCTTGGAACCGGAGCAACTGCGCCAGATTTTGGAGCGCGCCCTGACGGATCCCGGGCGGGGGTTGGGAAAACTGCGCATCGAGGTGGCCCCGGAGGCCATTGAGCACTGGCTGCGGGTATCCGGAGGTGATGCCCGTGTTTTGCTCAACGCCCTGGAAGCATCCCTGCGCATCACCCGCCCGAAAACCGGCGCCGCCCCGGACAGCGCAATCCGGATCGGAGGCGATGAGGCCGCCGAGGCCGTGCAGCAGCGCTTGGTACTGTATGATAAGGACGGGGATGCCCATTATGATGTGATCTCCGCCTTTATCAAATCGATGCGGGGGTCAGACCCGGACGCGGCGCTCCACTGGTTGGCCCGCATGCTCAAGGCAGGCGAGGACCCGCGCTTTATTGCCAGGCGCATCGTGATCTGTGCCTCAGAGGATGTGGGGCTGGCGGATCCTCTGGCCTTGGTGGTTGCCAATGCTGCAGCCCAGGGAATCGAGTACGTGGGAATGCCGGAAGGAGAACTCCTGCTGGCGGAGGCGGCGGTTTACATTGCCTGCGCACCGAAGAGCAACCGGGCCTACAAGGGGCTCACCGCTGCCAGGCAGGACCTGGAGCGGATGAATATCGGGACCGTACCCAAACATCTTCGGGATGCAAATTACAGGAGCGCCAAAAAACTGGGACATGGCCAGGGCTACCTGTATCCCCATAACTTTCCAGATGCTTACATTGCCCAGCAATATTTGCCTGATACCCTCAAGGGAAGGAAATACTACGAGCCTTCGGAATCCGGCCATGAGAAGAAGATCAGAGAACGGCTGGCAGCCCGGCGCGACCACAAGTAGACGCCTTCTGTTTGACTTCTCCCCCTCTAGGGATTCAACTGGCTTCCAGCAACGCCTGAATTCTAAAGGCGGGGACTTCAGCGCGTATTTTTAGTGAATTTTATTTTTTCGGTAGGTAATAATAGTTGCAAGGAGATGGGCGAATGCGCAGGGGCCGGGAGATTGTCGGGTTGCCGGTAATCAAGCTGTCAACGGGAAAAGAGTTGGGTTTGGTAACTGACCTCTCCTGGAACCATGATCAAAGAAAAATAAAGGCGATTAGCCTGGACACCGGAGGGGTTGTCTCCAGGTTGGAGCCTATTCCTGTCGGCGATATTGCTTTCATGGGTCAGGATGCAGTGACTGTAGTGGATGAAATGACGACCAGAGGAAAAGCGGATAGCGATGGCGATAAGAGTATTGGCACTGTTGTCGGTCTCCTGGTGGTGACCGATACCGGGCGTAACCTGGGCACTTTGCAGGACCTGGTGTTCGATGACAATGGTGAATTGCTGGTAGGGTATGAGGTTTCGGGTGGCCTCGTCGGAGATTTTATCTCCGGCAGGGAAGTGTTGCCGCCGGACGCGGTTTTGGTCTGGGGAGTGGAAGCTGTTGTGGTAAGGGATTTAAACAGGAAGGATGATGCAGAATGATGCAGTGCCCAATCTGCCGCAGCAACCAGACAGGCAAAGTGGGTGCGGATCAGTATTATTGCTGGTCTTGTTTTGTCGAGTTCAGCACCCAAGGGGAGGGGGAAGTCTACGAGATCAATGAAGATGGGAGCCTGATGTCCATGGTTGTTCCCGTCGACAATAGCGTGTGAACTGCTCATCATTAAGAGGAGTGGAGGCACGCCTCTTAGAGGAATGTCTCCCAGGTGGCGTCTTTTGATACTCCAGGCCTGGTGTTCTCCAGCGGTATGCGAGTTTTTTGGCGCATTTGTACGTCAGGGCATCGATCTGAGGCTTCCGTCTTCGCTTACGCTCGACGCAAGCAAAGTTTTCCATAAAAAAACCAAGGAGTGATCTAGTTGGATAGGCAAAATTATTGGAGCGGACTGTTTGCCGGTGGGATTATGGGGGTAATTCTGGGCATGTTCTTTGCCGCCCGCCACAGACCAGAGCGGAAACCGTTGATGCAGTCGGGAGAGATCGGCAACCGCGCCAGGAAAGTAATGCACGGGATCTCCCGGGGAATGGGGGATATGTTGCGCCGCTAGGATTGGTAGTTAGTGGCCGGGCACCCGCATGGCGGGCGCGTTGTGCGGAGGAGAAGCGGGGGCATTGGAGCGGGTAGCCATCGGTAAGCAGCGTATAGCAACAAACAGCCAATGACTATTTTAATGGTCATTGGCTGTGGTTGGATGGGCAAAATCTAGTTAGTGGTTTTTCAACGACCAATGGCAAACGACCAACCACCATCTAGGAGGCCGGAGAACATGAAGCGGCAAACTTTTCGCATCATCGTCCTCTGCCTCGTTGGCCTGGTCGTNNGTCCTCTGCCTCGTTGGCCTAGTCGTTGCAGTCTTTGTATACCTGGTGCGATCACTGCTGATACCGTTTGCGATCGCCGCCTTGATAGCGTACCTGGTCTATCCTTTTGTGCGCATGTTGGAAACCCGGGGAGTCAACCGGGCAAAATCGACTCTAACCGTATATGCCGCGGGGATCATCCTGGCGGGCATTTTTTTGTTCCTGTTCATACCCACCCTGTTCAATGAGACGAGGACGTTCGAAAGCATCTTGCCAGTTTACAGCAGCACCTGGATGGAGTTTCAGAATTATCTCAACCGCCTTTCCGACAGGGTGCTGCTCCCCCCTGAGGCCCGGCAGATCCTGGTGGAGATGTCCAGCCGCATTCGCAACGGCGTGTATGAGCGGATGCTCAGCTTCGCCGAGGGCCTGCTCGGGCTTATCGCCCAACTCCCCAGCTTTCTCCTGGCCCCATTCCTGGCGTATTATATGCTCAAAGACTACGAGCACCTCAAGAAGCGGTTCCTGGCCTTCCTGCCGCCGGAACTCCGCGGCGACTTGGTCCATTTCCTGAGGGAGGCGGATCTGATCTTCAGTAAGTTTCTGCGGGGGCACCTGTTGGTATCTGCGGTGGTGGGTTTTTTGACGGGGTTGGGGGCGGCGCTGATTGGGCTGCGGTTTTTTCTGCTGATCGGTATCTTCACCGCCCTGGCAGACCTGATTCCCTTCTTTGGGCCGGTCATCGCCGCCTTTCCGGTGATCGGGATCGCCCTGGTGGAAAACCGTATGAAGGGGATCCTGATGCTGATTGTCTACCTGGCGGTGCAGCAGCTTGAAGGCTGTATCCTGGTGCCACGCCTGTTGGGAGACCGGATGGGTCTGCATCCGCTGACGATGGTGCTGGTTTTATTGATCGGAGGATATTTCTTTGGCGCTCTCGGCCTGATCTTTGCCGTTCCGGTGACCTGCCTGATGCGAGTGGGACTGCGTTCGCTCTGGGACCGGAGCATTTGATGGTGAGTGGCGCTCGCTCCCGGTAACCCGGAGGTCACGGCGCCCAACGACACAGAATACCTGGGTTTATTGACAAAAAATGCTGTTGAAGGTATAATTGGCTTCAACAAGTTCTTGGCTTCAGTGGGGCATTCCTCCACTGAAGCTTAGAACTCGTTNNCCGCTCTTATCCCACCGCTTTGTAGAAGCGGGGGCATTAGAGCGGGTAGTCATCTGTGATGAATTTGCAAGCTTTCGGTGGGGGGTTCTGGAGTTGGTCAGCGGCAACGAATTGAGGCAAAAATTTCTCGAATACTTCAGCAAGCAGGACCATCTTATCCTGCCCAGCGCCTCCCTGATTCCTGAAGATGATCCTACACTGTTGCTCACCGTTGCCGGTATGGTTCCCTTCAAGCTCTATTTTCAGGGCAAGAAGACACCAGCACATCCACGGGTGACCACCGTGCAGAAGTGCCTGCGCACGGCTGATTTGGAAATTGTAGGGAAGACAGCCCGCCACCACACTTTCTTCGAGATGCTGGGCAACTTCTCCTTCGGGGATTACTTCAAAAAAGAGGCTATTGCCTGGTCATGGGATTACCTGACCAGGGAACTTGGCCTCCCGCCGGCGGATCTGTGGATCACCGTCTATACCGATGACGATGAGGCGGCCGGGCTGTGGCGGCAGATAGCAGGAATGACAAGGGAGAAGATCGTTCGCCTTGGCGCCGACACCAACTTCTGGGCGGCCGGACCTGTCGGCCCCTGCGGCCCCTGCTCCGAGATCCTGGTCGACCTTGGGCCCGGGCGTGGTTGTGGTCGTCCCGAGTGCGGAGTGGACTGTGACTGCGGCAGGTATCTCGAACTCTGGAACCTGGTATTCACGCAGTATTTCCGGAATGAGGACGGCCAACTCATCAACCTGCCCCGCCAGAACATCGACACCGGGATGGGCCTGGAGCGGATTGCCTCCGTCATCCAGGGCGTGCCCAACAACTTCGAGACCGACCTCCTATTTCCCCTGGTCAAAGAGGCCGCCGCGGTAGCGGGGATCGAGTACGGAGCAGCTGCCAAGGATGATGTCGCCCTGAAAGTGATCGCCGATCACGCCCGGGCGGTGGCTTTTCTGATTGCGGACGGAGTGACTCCCTCCAATGAAAGCAGGGGCTATGTCTTGCGCCGCATCCTGCGGCGAGCGGTTCGCTACGGCAGGCTGTTGGGTATAGAGAGTTCCTTTCTGGGCCGGATCATCGGCAAGACGATTACCTTATACCAGGACACCTACCACGAGTTACGGGAGCGTCAGGATTTTATCAGGCGGATCGTGGCCATCGAGGAGGAGCGGTTTGGGGAAACCCTGGAGCAGGGTCTGCAGATCCTGCAGGAGCACCTGAACCGGACGGCGCAGTCCGGGGTACTGGAACTGCCCGGAAAGATTGCCTTCAGGCTTTATGATACCTTTGGTTTCCCGCTGGAACTGACCCAGGAGATCCTGGAGGAGCGCGGGCTGACTGTGGACTTGGAAGGCTTTCGGGCGGCCATGGAGGGGCAGCGGGGGCGCGCCCGGGCATCACGCCTGGAAGCAGCCGCCTGGGCCGCCTTCGGCGCCTGGGATGCCTACCGGGAGCTTGAGACCGCTTTTCAGGGCTATCACAGCCTGTCATCCAGCGCTCACGTCATGGCGATTGTCGAGGATGACGCTGAAGTGGAAGAAGCGACGGCCGATCACCGGGTCCAGGTGCTGCTCGATGCCACCCCGTTCTATGCCGAAGGGGGTGGCCAGGTAGGCGACCTGGGGATGATCAAGGGGCCGTCCGGTGTGGTCGAGGTCGAGGAGACTAAAAAAATAGGCAACCTGATCGTTCACCAGGGGCGCCTCCGGCAAGGAGTTCTCCGCAAGGGCGACTTGGTGCTGGCGGAGGTGGACCGTGAGCGCCGGCAGGCGACTGCCCGCAATCATACAGCCACTCACCTGCTGCACCAGGCCCTGCGCACGGTCCTGGGAGAGCACGTGCATCAGAGCGGTTCCTACGTGGGGCCTGGCCGGCTGCGGTTTGACTTCGTCCACTTTGCGCCGCTCGCTCCGGAGGAATTGCAGCAGGTCGAGGATATTGTCAATCAGGAGATTCTCGGAGACAGGCTGGTCAACGTCTCCGTCACCGATCGGGAGTCAGCCCTGAAACAGGGCGCCATGGCCCTCTTCGGTGAAAAATACGGTGATCAGGTCCGGGTGGTGGCCATCGGTGATGTCAGTCGGGAACTCTGCGGCGGAGTTCACGTACGCCATACCAGTGAGCTGGCCCTGTTCAAGATTCTGTCCGACACCGGCATCGGCACCGGAACGAGACGCATCGAGGCCCTGACCGGCGCCGAACTGTTGAGGCACTGGAAGGGCCAGGAGCAGGTGGTTGTCCAGGCGGCAGATTTGTTGAGAGTCGCCCCCGACAACCTGTTGCAAAGGATAGAACAGCTTCAAAACCAGCTTCGCGCTGTCGAAAAGGACCTGGAAGACCTCCGGGGCAAGGCCATGCTGAGCGATGTGGACGCTCTGCTTGGCAAGGTTGTAGAGGTGGATAGCGTGAAGCTGCTGGCGGTCAAGGTTCCAGCTCCGGATATGGACGCTCTCCGTAGCCTCGGCGATCTCCTGAAGCAGAAACTGGGCTCGGGAGTGATCGTGCTGGGCAGCGCGATTGCCGGCAAGGTCGGGCTGGTCAGCTTCGTCACCGGCGACCTGGTAAAACGGGAAAGGCTGGATGCGGGCGCTCTCGTTCAGGAATTGGCCCGGCTGGTGGATGGCGGTGGCGGCGGCAGGCCGGATATGGCCCAGGCCGGAGGCAAGGACCCGGCTCATCTGGACGAAGCGCTCCAGGCCGCGGTGGGGATCTTGAAGCGCCAACTGGCGGCCGGACAGGAAAGAGCAGGCCTTAAAAGGTAACAGCGGCGCTCTGTGGGATGATTTTTGCGAAAATCAGGAGGAATACATCATCCTAAAGAGAATAGAGTCAATAGAGTTAAGGTAAATATAGATAGAGTTGTTCACCTCCCAATACGGGGGATAAAGCGAGGCGCTTCCTCCCCACACATAAATGCGGAGGCTTCCGCGCTAAAAAGGAGTGAGGACTGGTGCCAGAAGAACCACTTGATCACACCATGACCTTCAAGATAAGGGATGAGACCAAGTCACCGGCGCGTGAGGTTCTGGGCACGGTATACGAGGCGTTGAAAGAAAAGGGATACAACCCGATCAGCCAGTTGGTCGGCTACCTGCTGTCGGGGGATCCGGCATACATCACCAACCACCGCAATGCCCGTAACCTGATCAGGAGCCTTGAGCGCGACGAACTGCTGGAAACGCTGATCAAAAGTTACCTGGGAAAATGCGAATAGGGGCCAGATAGATGGAGTACCGTACTCTGGGTAAAACTGGCCTCAGCGTGTCCCACCTCTGCTTTGGAGTGTTGACCATAGGCCCCCTGCAAGCCAACCTGCCCCTGGCAGAGGGCGTTGCCTTGCTGGAATATGCCGCATCCCAGGGGGTCAATTTTTTTGATACTGCCGAAGACTACAGGACATACCCATATCTCCGGTCTTTACTGCGTAAAGTTAAAGACAAGCCATTGATTATTGCCAGCAAGTCCTACGCCGTGACGGCCCAGGAGATGAGCGCCAGCTTGGACCGGGCGAGGAAGGAAATGGATCGCGACTACATTGACATCTTTCTGCTGCACGAACAGGAGTCTGCCCTAACTCTACAGGGCCATCACCAGGCCCTGGAGTTTCTCATAGAAGCTAGGGAAAAAGGGATAGTCAGAGCGGTCGGACTCTCCACCCATACGGTGGCGGGGGCGCGGGCGGTACTGGACAAGCCCGAGATCGATGTGGTGCATCCGCTGTTCAACATCAGGGGGTTGGGCATTCTGGTCGGCTCCCGGGAGGCGATGCTGGATGCCATCAAGAGCGCTTGGGGCCAGGGGAAAGGGGTCTACCTGATGAAGGCCCTGGGCGGAGGCCACCTGCTGCACCAGGCGGAACAGGCCCTGAGCTATGCTTTTGGGCAGGAATGTGCCACTTCGGTGGCCGTGGGAATGCAGACCCGGGCCGAGATTGATTGCAATGTCGCTCTGGCCTGCGGCATGCCGGTCACGGAGCGCTTGCGGGCTGCTACCGCCCGGCCGGGTGCCCTCGGGGCGCGGCGCTTGCACATCGAGGACTGCTGCGAGGGATGCGGCCAATGTGCCGAGATCTGCCCGCAAGGCGCCCTGTCACTGGGCGCCGACGGCAGGATCCACGTAGTCGAGTCATCCTGCCTGCTCTGCGGTTACTGCGCGGGGGTCTGTCCCTATTTTTGTATCAAGGTTTACTGAGGTTTTGAACAAGCAAGGGAGCGACTGATGCGGATCATGGGGCTCGATCTTGGCCAGAAGAGAATAGGTGTTGCCGTCAGCGACGAGCTCGGGATTACCGCTCAGGCTCTGACCACCCTGAACCGCGGCAGCTTCGAGCATGATTGCGCAGCCCTGAAAGAATTGGCGCAGTCGTATGAGGTGGAGCGGATCGTCGTCGGCCTGCCGCTCAGCATGTCCGGTGAACTGGGGCGGTCGGGCGAGGAGTGCATGGCCTATGGCAACCAGTTGGAAGGGTATCTGGGCGTCCCCGTGGTGTTTTGGGATGAGAGGCTGTCAACCGTTGCTGCCGAAAAATCCTTACTGGAGGGTGATATGCGCAGAAACCGCAGGCGCAGAGTGATCGACCAAGTTGCGGCCTGCCTGATCCTGGATGGTTATCTGAGGAGTGGGAAGTGGGCGGGTGTCGGCTTTGGCGGGCGCGGCAGCGAACGTTAGGAGAAACTGGCTTGCCTCTAAACCCGCGCTGCGCATATCCCAGGTAGGTTGTATAAAATTGCATTATTAGGGTAATATTGAGTGGGATCCGACATCCGGCTTGCTGCAGGTAGGTTAAAAAATGATGGAGGTGTTTAGACATGGATTTGGAAGAGGACGAAGTTATTGTGCTCACGGATGATGACGGCGAGGAACATGAATTCAATCTGATCGACACTATTACCGTCAACGACAAGGAGTATGCCATACTCCAGCCGGTAGAGGAAGAAGAGGCGATCATTCTGAGGTTTGGCATCGACGATGAGGGCGACGAAGTCCTTTACGACATAGAGGACGACGAAGAATGGGAAAAGGTTGCCGATGCCTGGCAAGAAATAGCCGGAGAGGAAGATGTATGAAAAGATAGTAATAACTATTAATAATCTGGCATATCAATAATACATGGGGTAGGAATGCAGTGAATCGGTGGAAGAAGGGGCCTCCTTGGTCAGGAGATTTATTGTCGTGTCCAGGAGATTTTGCGTCGGGTATATCGTTATTTTGGCTGTGGCAGTGGTCGGGATTGCCCTGTTCGGCGTCTTCAGGTGGAATCACGCCTGGCAGGGGCGAATCTACCCGGGGGTAAAGGTCGAGGGGATCGGGCTGGGGGGTCTGACGGAACAGGAAGCGGAACAGAAACTGGAGTCAATCAGGGATGAACTGCTCGCCTCCAAGGTGAAACTGGTGCTAGGCGATCACGTTCAGCAGGTATCCAGAAGAGATCTCGGGTTTCAACTTGACCCTGTCGAAAATACTCGTCTTGCGATGATGGCCGGCCGGAGCGGGCCTGTCTGGGAACGCCCCCGGGAGTTGTGGCAGGCCTTCTACTATCAGGTGGACGCGCCTCTCAAGGTGACACTCGACAACGACAGAGCCAAGTCTGTCCTGCAGGCATTTGCCAATGACCTGTCCACTCCCCCGCAGAACGCCAAACTGGTGGTGAATGATGCCTATCAGGTCAAGATCATCGAGAGCAAGCCCGGCAAGGTGCTCGACCTGGATGCATCGGTCAATGCCCTGGCACAGGACACCTTTCCCTTTGACGAGGTTGTTGACCTGCACCTGGTGGATCAGCAGCCCAAGGTGACCACCCAGGATGTTCTGGGTATGAAAGTCACAGGCCTGCTGGCGTCATACACCACCTACTTCGATACCTCGAACGTGAACCGCACCTATAACGTCAATGTGGCTGCGGACGCCCTGGACAACAGCCTGGTCAAGCCCGGCCAGGTCTTTTCTTTTAATCAGGTTGTCGGTCCCCGCAGCGAGGAAAAAGGCTATAAGGAAGCCCTGGTGATCGAACAAAACAAGTTTACCCCGGGAATCGGGGGAGGCGTTTGCCAGGTTTCCTCCACCCTCTACAACTCAGTTTTGCTGGCCGGGCTGCAGATAGTCGAACGCAGCAATCATTCCCTGCCGGTGACCTACGTGCCACTAGGCAGGGATGCCACGGTGGCTTATGGGCTCTATGACCTCAGGTTTTGCAACAACACCGGTGGCTACCTGTACATCAAGACCAGGGCCGGCGGGGGTGCGCTGACTATCGCTATTCTGGGGAATACGGCTGAAAAGAAGAAGGTTGACCTGGAGACGGATGTGGACAAGATCCTGGATTTCAAGGTGGTCACCGAAAACGATCCAGCGCTTTACCAGGGGAAGACCCTGGTGGAGACCGAGGGCGTGAAAGGCTACCAGGTCCGGGCCTACAGGGTGATCAACGGTGTCAGAACCCTGCTCTCGGATGATACCTATGCCCCCATGGACAAGATTGTTCATGTGGGGACAATGGTGGCGCCAGAGACACCGCCAGCGCCCGGCAACCAGCAGCAGCCGGCCCCGGCTGCGCCTGCCCAGGCTCCTGCCGCCAACACATCAAGTACACCTGGCCAGAGGTTAGAGGCCTTCTAGAATCCACACAAGAGACCGTATGCGATGCGAGGAGCCGGTAGGCGGGAATACCTCACATCCCAGAGGCGTCTTGATCATAAGTGGAAGGTTGTCGTTGTGCTTCGGTTTCAAGAGGGTATAATAGGATCAGAACAGCGGCGGAGAGCTGGAGGCTGATGGCTAAATCGAGAGGTTGGATCAATCCCTGCAACCCGGTCTATTGGGGGGTTGTCTTGTTTTTATTTGGCTGTCTCTGGCTGGGAGCACAGTTTTATATCGATAATATGCTCATCCCTGTCGGGGTGCGCACTCACAACATCAAGGCCGGTGTCTTCACTGTCAGGAAAGGCGCTTCATTGAGAGAGATCGGGGATATGTTGCAGGGTGAGGACATGATCTCCAGCAGTTCGTTCTTTGTGTTCTATGCGCAGTTGACAGGAGCGGAGAAGCAGATCGAGGCCGGTTCCTACCAGCTCAGTAATAACCTGTCGATGCGGGAGATCCTGGAACGCATAGTCGGGGGAGATATGCTAAGCTACCGGGTGGTCATTCCGGAGGGATACACCACGGACCAGATTGGCAAGCTGCTGGTCAGCAAGAAGATCGTGACCGGTGGTGACTGGCAGAATGCGTTGGCGACGGAGAACTTTGCATACCCGTTTTTAAAGGATGCCCCTGCTGGCCCGAAGCGCCTGGACGGGTTTCTCTTCCCCGCTACTTACGACCTGACGTCCGACTTCACCTCCCAGGAGATCCTGGAATTGATGCTTAACCGTTTCAATATCGCCTTTACCCCGGATTTGCAGGCGCGCGCCCAGGAGCAGCACCTGAGCATCAGGCAGGTGGTCATCCTGGCGTCAATTGTTGAGCGGGAGGCGAAGCTGGACTCGGAACGCCCGATAATCGCCTCGGTTTTCTTGAACCGCCTCCGTATCGGGATGCCCCTGGAGTCTGACGCCACAGTTCAGTACGTGTTAGGCACACCCAAGGAAAAACTGACTGACCAGGATGTGCGGACACCGTCGCCGTACAACACCTACCTCCACTACGGGTTGCCTCCCGGCCCCATCAGCAACCCCGGCCTGGCATCGATCAGAGCAGTGCTCTACCCGGCCAAGACCAACTATCTGTTCTTTATGGGCAAGGCCGACGGCTCTCACGTCTTCAGCGTCACCTATGGGGAACAGGTGATCGCCTCGCAGCGCTACGAACAGTAGCATCCGGCAGCTTGCGCCGCATCCTTGCCATATTCAAAGCTACGGCAGATGCAACAAAGAGAAGCTCCAGGCAGGTCAACGCCTGGAGCTTCCTGTTCATTCCGGCCACTTTTGGCGACAAATGAAAACATAAAGAGAGAATCCTTATTGAACAGAGGTTCACAAAACGGCGGGAAAATAGTATGATATTTTTTATATGATGTCCTATCTGGGAGAGACCGGGGGGAGAAGGTTGGAGGATCAACTGTCAACAGGTCAGGGGCAGGTGATTCTGAAGCGTATGCGCCTGCCGATTGCCGCCCTGGTCGTTGTCCTGCTGGTGGGTGGACTCTGGTGGTGGCACTTGCTCAGGGTCACCTACAGCACCGACGACGCTCAGGTGACTGCCGATATCTCCGATATCAGTCCCGAGGTCGAGGGGCGCCTGGTAAATCTCTGGGTCTCCGAGGGGGATGTCGTGACGGCAGGCCAGGAACTGGCGGAGTTGGATAATTCCCAGTTGGCTGTCGCCGTGGCTCAGGCCGAAGGCGCCCTGGAACAGGCCAAAGCTAATTACGCCAAGCTGCCCGATGATCTCAAATCGGCCCAGGCCAATGTCGACGAGGCTCAGCAGGGCCTGGCGAATGCCCAGGACCAGGCCAAATCGGCTGAGATCGCCATCGGTGACGCCAAGAGAAACCTTGATGAGACACAGGCGCTCTACTCCGGCGGGGGCGCCCCCAAAGAGGCCCTGGATTCCGCCACCTCGGGGTACGGCACGGCTCAGGCACGCCTGGATGCCGCACGGACCAACGTCTTATCGGCCCAGGCATCTTTACAGGACGCCCATGCCCAACTGGAAGCGATCGACAATACCGACGCCGATTCTTACCTGGCTCAACTGAAGCAGGCGCAGGCCGCATACGACAGGGCCAGGCTGACCTATAACGAATCCTTCATCTATGCCCCCATCAGCGGCACCGTGGTCAGGGTGCCTGCAACCATGGGAGAAACCCTGTCTCCCGGACAGGCGATCCTATCCATTTCCAATCTCCAGTCATCCTGGGTGGTGGCCTATATAGAGGAGACCGCTTACGGCCGCATTCGCCTGGGGCAAAATGTCGACGTCGGGGTCGATACTTACCCCGGCAGGGTCTTCTCAGGCAAGGTCATCGAGTTGGGTGGTGTGACTCAGGCAACAGGCTCCGCGTTTCCCACCGAAATGGATGAGTATGGGAACTTCTACAAAGTTACGCAACGCTTGCCCGTAAAGATCGAGGTCACCAATAAAGACGGCCTGATCTTCAAACCCGGTATGTCGGTTGATGTCAAAATTCACACGATATAGGTATTCGAGGTTCGAGGGTTGCAAAGGATATGAATCCTACAAAAGCACCTAAAAAAATGGGACTAAGTGAAGAGATCCCCTGGTCGGTCGTCATCATTATTGTCATCGGGACTTTTATGGCGATCCTGGACAGCAGCATCGTCAACGTCGCTCTCCCCAAGATGATGGCGGTCTTTGGCGCCAATACCGACACTATTGCCTGGGTTGTGACCGCCTACATGCTGACCCTGGGAGTGGTCATGCCGCTGTCCGGCTATCTGGGGGACACCTTCGGCTACAAGCGCTGCTATTTTATGGCGCTCGCCCTGTTCGTGACGGGTTCTTTCCTGTGTGGGTTTGCCTGGAGCATGGACAGCCTGATCGTCGCCAGGGTGATCCAGGCCGTGGGCGGCGGCATCCTGACGCCGCTAGGCATGGCCATCATCTATAAGACCTGCCCGCGCGCCCGGATCGGGGAGGTGCTCGGGGTCTGGGGCATCTCCTCGATGGCGGCGCCGGCTATCGGCCCGACTCTTGGTGGATACATCGTGCAATACCTCGACTGGCGGATGATCTTCTATATCAACGTGCCGATCGGGCTGATCAACCTCTTTCTGGTGTATACAAAGCTAGGGGAATCAGATCTGATCAAGGGGAAGCACTTTGACCTGACAGGAGTGATATTTTCTTCCGTCGGTTTTTTCTGCCTGTTGCTGGCCACCAGCGAAGCCTCCACGGACGGCTGGGGCTCTCCCTTTATCGTATCGCTGTTCGTCATCGCGGTTATCAGTCTAACCGCCTTTATCATCAACGAGATCGGCCATCCGGAGCCGATCTTGCAACTGCGCCTGTTCAAGAATATGGTCTTCACCATCGCCAATGTGTTGGCATCGATTCTGGCGATCGGAATGTTCGGGGTCACTTTCCTGATGCCGATCCTGATCCAGGACGCGCTCGGGCAGACAGCCCTGAAGTGTGGGTTGATCCTGTTTCCCGCGGCTATCGCCTCCGGTCTGGTCATGCCGTTCAGCGGGTGGTTCTTTGACCGGTACGGCGCCAGGGGCATTGTCATCACGGGGACCGCCATCATTGCCGTGACCACCTATATGATGCATAACTTCAACGACCTCACCCCATTTTCGTACATGACCATGTTGATCATGGTCCGCGGTCTCGGCCTGGGTCTCTGCATGATGCCGACGACGAACGCCGGGATGAATGCCGCCCCGCCGAATCTCGTCGGGCGCGCCTCCGCCACCATCAACCAGGTGCGCCAGGTCAGCGCCTCTTTCGGGATCGCCATCCTCTCCACGATTATGCAAAACCGCCAGGTATTCCACGCAACTCGTCTGGCCGAGGCGGCGAACCTGTCCACCAGCACGACAGGACTGGCCATGCAAGGAAGGCTGATCGGCCTGGCGTATCAGTTTGGGCAGCCCGCCAGCATGTCCAGTGCCCTGGGGCTTGGCCTGGTCTATATCAAGATGGAATATATTTCCATGATCCAGTCCATCGATGACGTCTTCATCGTTGCATCCGTCCTGTGCTTGCTGGGCTTTATGCTGAGCTTCTTCCTGATGGACGTGAGACAACGCCACCCTGCACGCAGTGAGGCAGCCGAATCCCTGCGGGAAAGCATTGCCCTCGAGGGATAGACCGGCAAGGCTGTCAAAGGCTGCTGGCGGAGCCACCGCTTCTCTGAAGCGGTGGGATAAGAGC
>PLQY01000087.1:0-5211 GCA_003160265.1 Peptococcaceae bacterium
ACACCACGTTGCCCTGCCTGTAGGCGAAGGAGATCGTCGCAATGTTCTGCCCCCGCAAGGCGTAGGTGGACACGAAGCCGGTCAGCCCCCTGGAGTTCAGAAAATTCTCCGCCCTGGTCAGGGCCTGCTCGTCACTCAGCTTAGTTGTGGAGACGGTACGCGGGTTGAGCAGGGAGACCACCTGTCCGCCCTGCTTGCTGACGTCTACGGTAATGGCATCCACGGGCTTGTTGCCAGTGCGAAGCTGGATGCTGTAGGACGGGATCTTTCCCTGCACCTCGTTGGCAAGAACCGTCTGTTGCACTGTCGCCCCGCCCAGATCGGCAAAACGCCCGGCGATATTCCTGGCCTGGTCGAGGGTCACCGTGCCCCCGGTCAGGCCCAGGGGTTTCATCTGATCTATATGGTCAGAGAAGGGCCCGTCATAGACCAGCACCGGCAGTTCGTGAAGCTGGGTCTCCACCCTGCGGAAGCTGTTGTCGGCGCTGCTGACCGCGCCTTGCGGCAACTGCCGGTTCAAACCGCTCTGGACCTCCGTCCATTGAAAGGCGCCCGCGGCCGACTCCTGCTCCACCGTAGACATCTCTTTATTCAGGGAGACAGACGTCTGGTAGAGCTGCTGCATGGTCCCCCAGTCCTTGTCGCCCAGGGTCCTGGTCTTGTTGCTCTTGGTCAGCGTATAAGCATAGTCCCCGACCTGGGACAGAAACTTGGAGGTCCTGGCGACCACGTCGTGGGAGACCGGCAACTGGCTCAGATTCTCCTGGGCGGAGTTGGCATTGTACCAGAGGTCGGACAGAATGGCGTCCATCTGGTCCGGGGAACCGCTCACCAGGCCCTTGGACAGCAGCGCCTCGACATTTTTGGTTCGCTGCTTGGTCTCGTAAAAGGCCCGGCCGTACTTGTTCTGGAGCAGCACATCCGCCTGGCGCCGCGCCCGCAGTTGACCTATCCCCCATAAGACAGTGGTACACCACAAAACTGCCAGGGCAATAACAGCCACGGTTTGGCGCGATGTTTTCATTCCGTTACTCCTCCAATTCTGGTTGTTGGTCGTGGGCCGTTGGATGCATGTCAGTCGCCCGCAAGCGGGCACTCGGCCACTAACCACCATTACCTGGCAAAAATCTGATGACCGATCTGGGTCAGGATCTGCCGCGTCCAGACCCAGGGGTTGACGTCCTTTGACGGGTTCCAGAAGTACAGGGCGCCCTGGGTCGGGTCCCAACCGCTCAGGGCATCGGAGGCCGCCCGGACACAGTCCGAGGCGGGCTGGCTCGCCCAGATCAGACCGTTGGTAACCGACTCGAAGGCATAGGGCTGGAACACCACGCCGGCCAGGGTGCGCGGGAAGGCGCTGCTCTGCATCCGGTTCAGCAGCACGGCCCCGACGGCGACCTTGCCGTCGTACGGCTCATCTCCGGCCTCCCCCTGGATGACCCGGGCCAGCAGCGACACATTGTCCGCGTCGGAATCCGGAGCGGCCTCCGCCATCTGCTGGATCTGGACCCCGGGGCCCGAAGGCGGCAAAAACGGGCGCTGGACGCCGAAACCAAAGACGTAGTAGACAGTGCCGGCGAGCAACAGAACCAGGCAGGCCCAGGCTGCCAGAAATCCCGGCAGTCCTCGCAGATCAGCAAATTTCATCCGGAAACCTCCTGTTCGATACTTGTCTAGGTATCTATAGGTTGGTTGATGTTGATCGCCCATCCGTCCGAACCTTATCCAGCCATTATACAGGCACCCATAGTGTGCGAAAAATCATCCGTCCTTATGCAGTTCCCATCCACTGAGAAGAGGAATAGCCATGTTTATAGCGAAATCTGTTTAAAAGTAGTCCCCCGCCTCTCAGCGAGGGTAACGATCATCCCCAGGTTGGAGATGAAACGATGTCTATAACCGAACCCAAGCTTCACTCCGGCCTGGCCAAGCTCAGGCTGTACGGAGAACTGGTCATGTTCAGCCACAGCCTGTTCGCCCTGCCCTTCGGGCTGATGGGGATGCTGCTGGCGGCAAACGGGCTGCCGCCCCTGCGCACCTTTGTTTGGATCCTGGTGTCTTTAGTGGGCGCCCGGAATGCGGCCAACGCCATCAACCGGTTGATCGACCTCCGGTACGACGCTGCCAACCCCCGCACCGCCCACCGCCACCTGCCGCAGGGCCAGGTCACTGCAGTCGAGGTGCTTAGCCTGAGCATCACCGGTTTCGCCCTGCTGCTCCTGGGGGCCTGGCAGTTGAACCCGCTCTGCCTGATGCTGGCGCCGGTGGCAGTGTTGATCCTGGTTGGCTACTCCTATACCAAGCGGTTTACCTGGGCCTCGCACCTGGTGCTGGGCTTTGCCTGCGGCATTGCCCCAACGGCCAGTTGGCTGGCGGTGACCGGCAGTTTTGCCGTCCCCCCTATCCTGCTATCCGGGGCGGTCATGTGCTGGGTCGCCGGGTTTGATATCATCTACGCCACCCAGGATGTGGAGTTCGACCGCCAGGCCGGCCTGCACGCCATCCCCGCCCGCTTCGGAGTTCAGAACGCCCTCAGGATCGCCCGGGGCCTGCACCTGGCGGTGATCCTGCTGCTGCTGGCGCTGCCCAGGTTCCTGGCTCCGCCCTATGCCACCCTCGGCCTCTTCTACTACCTGGGGCTGCTGGTAGTGGCCGGCCTGCTCTTCTGGGAGCACCTGCTGGTGAAGCCGGATGACCTGAACAGGGTGACCATGGCCGCCTATTATGTCAACCAAATAATCGGAGTGGTGCTCTTGCTGTTCACCGCTCTTGACGTCTTTATCAAAATCTAACAGTCAGGAGTCGAGCATATGTCCAATAGATTACCCTCTTCCAGGGTGGAACTGCTCGCCCCGGTCGGCAAGTGGAATGTGCTGGAGGCGGTGATCGCCGCCGGCGCCGATGCCGTATACCTGGGCGGCAAGAAATACAACATGCGCCTGCATAGCAAGGATTTCAACTTCACCGACGAAGAACTGCGGTCAGTGGTCAGTTACGCCCACGAGCGGTCAGTCAAGGTCTACGTCACTGTCAACAACCTGTTGACCAACGCCGAGATCGACGACCTGGGCGAATACCTGCAGTTTTTGGAGGAGATCGCCACCGACGGGATCATTGCCCAGGACCTGGGAGTGGTCCAACTTGCCCACGACTTGAACCTCGGGGTGCCCCTCCATGCCAGCGTGATGATGAACGCCCACAACCTGGAGGGTCTGCAGCTTCTGAAAGACCTGGGAATCAGGCGGGTGATCCTGGCCCGGGAGGTCACCCTGGCCGACATCAAGCTGTGGCACAGCCAGACCGACCTGGAACTGGAGTACTTCGCCCATGGGGACATGTGCTTCTCCCAGAGCAGCCAGTGCTACCTCTGCGGGATGCTGTTCGGCGAGAGCAGCAACCGTGGCCGCTGCCTGAAGCCCTGCCGCTGGCCATTCGAACTGATCGACCGGGAGACCGGGTCGGTGCTGGCCCCCGGCGGCGCCGANNCCGCCCGGCCAGCACTCCGGAAACACGGGGCCCTACTTCCTGGCAGTCAAGGACATCTGCCTGCTGCCGTTCCTGCCGGAGGTGATCGACGCCGGGGTCTGCTCCCTGAAGATCGAGGGGCGGATGCGGGAGGCCGGTTTCCTCGGGAGCCTGATCGGCTTCTACCGCCGCGCCCTGGACCGGTACTACGCCGACCCCTGCAGCTACCAATTCGACTGGGATGAATACCGGGAACTGGAGCAGGTGCGGGTGCGGGACCTGAGCCCGATCTACGCCTTCGGCAACCCGGGGCCGACGTCCGTCGGCTACACCGGGGAGCGCGAGCCGCGCTTCTTCAGCAGCGCCGTGCGCGAACCCGAGATCACCCAGAGCAATATCCTCGACAACCCCCTGCCCGTTTGGGATGTGAGAAGCGGGCGGGTGCCCGCCTTGGCGGGCGCCACCTCTCACATCGCACATCACACATCTCAAAACCGCCCGCGGCTGGCGGTCAAGGCCGGCTCCCTACCAGCCGCCCTGGCGGCACTGGAGCACGGGGCCGACCTGATCTACACCGGCGGCGAATCCTTCCTCAGCCAGGGCCGGCCCTGGCGCCCCGGCGACTTCGCCGAGTTGCTTACAGCCGCCCGGGCGAGGACAGCGCCGGGGGCTCAGGGAGTGGACCCGGCGCTGGTAGTCATCGGCACCCCCCGGATCACCATGCCGTCCGAGATGGGCCGGGTGAACCGGTTCCTGTCTGACCTCCTCGAGCTTCAGCCCCAGCCAGACGGGATCCTGGTCACCAACCTGGGCACCATCTTTGCCGCTAGCGCCACTGGCCTGCCCCTCTACGCGGACTATTCCTGCAACATCGCCAACAGCAGGGCGGCCGCCCTGCTGCAGTCGTATGGCGTCGTCCAGACCACAGCCCCGCTGGAGTTCCGGGCCGAGGAGATCCTGGCCCTGCCGGCCAGGTCGCCGCTGGCCCTGGAGGCGGTCGTTCACGGCCAGCTCCCGGGCATGGTCAGCGACCACTGCCTGCCGGCAGCCCTGTTGGATGGGAGCACCCGCTTCCAGATCTGTAGCGGATCCTGCCGCCGGAGACGATTCGGGCTGCGGGACACAGCCGGGATGGTGCACCCGCTGGAGATCGACACCAGTTGCCGCAACCACCTGTTCATGGCCCACGAGCTCGCCCTCCTGCCCTATCTGCGCTCCTTTTACGGGGCCGGGTTCGGCAGTCTTCGCCTGGAGATCCCGTGTTACAGCGCCGGGGAGGCGGGAGCGGTGACTGCCCTCTACCGGGCCAACATCGACCGCCTCTGGAGAGACCCGGAGACCTATGAATTTGCAACTGCTGATTGGGAGCGGCTGCTGCAGGCAAGAACGGCCACCTTTGGCGCCGGCCCCTACTTGCGGGGAGTCCAGGTGAAAGAGTGACGGAAGGGAGTGTCAACAGTGCCAGAAGGTTTCATGGGACCAGAGCAGATCCTTCTCAAGAAAAAGGAATATATCATGCCCTGCCTGAATCACTTCTATCAGGAGCCGGTACAGTTCGTGCGGGGGCGGGGCCAGTACCTGTATGACAGCAACGGCAGGCAGTACCTGGACTTCTTCGCGGGCGTTTCTGTCATCAACGCCGGCCACTGCCACCCGGAGATCACTGCCCGGATCTGCGACCAGGTACAGGCCCTGCAGCACGTCTGCAACATCTACCTGACCCAGCCGATCGTGGAATTGGCAGAG
>PLQY01000087.1:5228-5403 GCA_003160265.1 Peptococcaceae bacterium
GGCATGAGCCTCACCGGTCTGGGCATGTGGCGCACCGACTCCAACCCCGCCGGGGGGATCTCCTTCGTGCCGAACGCCTACTGCTACCGCTGCCCGTTGAACCTCGACTACCCGGCCTGCGACCTGGCCTGCGCCGAGGCGGTGGCCCGGGTGATCGAGACCGCCACCTCCGGTG
>PLQY01000014.1 GCA_003160265.1 Peptococcaceae bacterium
TCAACAAGAAGGCCGACATCGTTCGTGTCTACCTGCCACCCGATGCCAACTGCCTGTTGTCGGTCTTCGATCACTGCCTGCGCAGCCGGCACTACGTGAACGTGGTGGTGGCGGGAAAACACCCCCTGCCCCAATGGCTGACGATGGACGAGGCGGTCGTGCATTGCACGGAAGGGATTGGCATCTGGCAATGGGCCAGCAACGACCAGGGTGCCGAGCCGGACGTGGTGATGGCCTGTTGCGGAGACACACCCACTCTGGAGATCTTGGCTGCCGTTTCCATCCTGCGCAAACACCTGCCGGACCTGAAAATCCGGGTGATCAACGTCGTCGATCTGATGAAGCTGCAGCCGAGCAGCGAGCACCCGCACGGGCTGAGCGAGATTGACTACGACGCCCTCTTCACGAAAGACAAGCACATCGTCTTTGGCTTCCATGGCTACCCCTGGCTGGTCCACCGGCTGACCTACCGCCGCACCAACCGCAACCTGCACGTCCGGGGCTACGTGGAAGAGGGCACGATCACGACGGCCTTTGACATCAGGGTGCAGAACGACCTAGACCGGTTCCACTTAGTGCAGGACGTGGTTGATCGGCTACCGCAGTTGGGCGCCAAGGGGGCCTATATGAAGCAGATGATGCAGGACAAGCTCGTCGAGCATAAACAATACATCGACAAGCATGGAGAAGACCTGCCGGAAATTCGCAACTGGAAATGGGAACCAACCCAGCCGCACGAGAGGCACATGCCATGAGTCAAATACCGTTGTATCCACTGCGATTCGAACCGATCTACCAGTACCGGCTCTGGGGCGGCCAGCGCCTGGCAAACCTGCTCACAGCGCCGCTGCCCGGCGACGGCCCCATCGGAGAGGCCTGGATACTGAGTGACCGCGATGACCACCCCAGCCGCGTCGCCGATGGACCGCTCAAGGGCTTGACTCTCAGGCAATTGCTCGAGCAGTCCCCTGAGCAGATGTTGGGAAAACTGGCCGGGCGTTTCCAGCGGTTCCCCCTGTTGCTGAAGTTTCTCGACTGCCGCGAAATGCTCTCGGTCCAGGTGCATCCATCGGATCTACAGACGGACTATCTACCGGCGGGCGAGCATGGCAAGACCGAGGCCTGGGTCGTGCTGGAAGCGGGGCCGGAAAGCCGGATCTACGCGGGATTGAATCCGGGTACCACCGCGGACGATCTGCGGCGGGCGCTGGCGAACCAGACGGTGGCGGACCATCTGGCCAGCTTCACGCCGAAGATTGACGACGGCGTCTTCCTGCCAGCCGGAACCGTGCACTCTTTGGGAGGCCCGTTGGTTTTCGAAGTGCAGGAAAACAGCGACGTGACGTTTCGCCTGTACGACTGGGACCGCCTTGACGCCAACACGGGCAAGCCAAGAGACCTGCAGGTCGAGCAGGCAATCGCCTGTATTGATTTCGCCCAAACCGCGGTCGGTCCGGTGGCGCCGGTGATAGAGGCAACGAAGCCGGCGCTGCGAGAGCGACTCTTTGACTGTGACTACTTCAGGTTATGGCGACTGAGCGGGGAATTACCGTTTGTGGTGGGGGCGGCGGGAACGCCGCGTCTGCTGGTCTGCATCGCCGGCGAGGGCCAGTTAGAGCATGGTGGGGCTGTTTATGCCGTTGGTAAGGGTGATGTATTTCTCTTGCCGGCCGTGGTCGGTGCTTGTTCCTTCCATCCGCGCGGTGCAGTGATCCTGTTGGAAATTGCGGTGCCGGAAGCCACATAGCCCAAGGTTTTAGGCCGGCGCGGGCATTGCGAACAGTGCCCAAGGCCGGAACATAGGTTAGACGAAGGAGAAAAAAGCAAAAATGAAAAAACTGATTGTCTTTGACCTGGACGGCACGCTTGCCGAGAGCAAATCATCTCTTGACGCTGAGATGGCAACGCTGCTCAGCGCCCTGCTCGGCGTTGTCAAGGTGGCTATTATTTCCGGCGGCGCCTGGCCGCAATTCGAAAAACAGGTGCTGGCTAACCTTCCCCACGACGAACGCCTGAAGAACCTGTTTCTCATACCGACAGATGGAACAAAGTTCTACCAATATAAAACAGGCTGGGAGAAACTCTATTCGGAAGATTTCACCGCCGGGGAGAAAGAGAAGATTATCGACTCACTCAAGAAGGCGATCGGTTTGGCGGCCTTCAAGTTTGAAAAGCTCTGGGGAGAGCAGATGGAAGACCGGGGCAGCCAGATCACCTGGTCGGCATTAGGTCAGCAGGCCCCCTTGGAGGAAAAGAAAAAATGGGACCCGGATTTTGCCAAGCGGCAGAAGATCAAGACAATCCTCGGCCCCCTTATTCCCGAGTTTTCAGTCGGCCTGGGCGGCACAACCTCTATCGATGTCACCAAACCTGGCATTGACAAGGCCTACGGTATTGGAAAACTCCGGGACACCCTTGGCATTACGATCGCGGAGATGATCTATATAGGGGATGCCCTGTTTGCCGGCGGTAACGACTATCCGGCGAGAAAGACCGGTGTCGTGTGCATCCAAGTCAGGGATCCCGACGAGACGAAGCGGGTTATCGAGGCCATCATTGCCTGCTTGAAGGGTGGTCAGCAGACAGGGCCCAAGGATGAGGAGGAGAGTCGATGAGCGGATTCCAGTTGCAACGTCTGGGAACGGTGATGGAGCCGGAACCGGGAAACCCCCAGGAGGTCGAGGGAGTCCTGAATCCGGCTGCCGTGCGCGGCCCTGATGGTGAATTNNACCTGTTTCCGCGGCTCGTGGCCAAAGGCAATTACTCCCGCATCGGGATTGCCCGGGTGCTGTTTAACAAGGCCGGCGACCCGGCCGGTGTCGAACGGCTGGGGATTGCGCTGGAGCCGGAAGCGGATTACGAGTTGCGGCCGGACGGCGGTGGCTGCGAGGATCCGCGTATCACTTTCTTCGAGCCTTTCCAGAGCTATATAATGACTTACGCGGCCTATTCGTCCCAGGGCCCACGGATCGCCCTGGCACGGTCGAAGGACCTGTTCCACTGGAAGCGTCTGGGACTGGCCACCTTCAGTCCGCACGAAGGCATCGAGTTCGACGGTGTGGATGACAAAGATGCCAGCATCTTCCCCACCGCTATAAACAATCCATCCGGACATCCAGCACTGGCCATGCTCCACCGGCCGCTCTTTCCCGGGACTCGTCCGGAGGAAACCGCACGCCGCCCCGCCTCCCGTAAGGTGGATCTCCATCGGGAGAGCATTTGGATTTCCTATATCCACATGGACATGGAAGGCCGTGAACCACACATCCTCGGCTGGTTCACCTCTCATCACCGGCTGGCGAGTCCGGTATCGCCCTGGGAGCGGCTCAAAATCGGCGGTGGCACTCCGCCCGTCCTGACCCCGCATGGCTGGCTGATCGTCTACCACGGTGTGGGCGAAGTGGCGGAGTCGAACAGCGAAGTCCACCAACTGTGCTACTCGGCCGGGGTGATGGTGCTCCTGAAGACGCATCCCCGCCAGATCCTGTATCGTTCACAGAAGCCGGTGCTGACGCCGTC
>PLQY01000040.1:0-14774 GCA_003160265.1 Peptococcaceae bacterium
GGCGTCTATTCGGCCAACGAGTTCCTCACCCGCACCAATTTAATGAAGGCCTACCTGTTCCCCGACTACGACACCCCCATCAAGGTGGGCAACAGGGTGGCCGTGATGGGCGGCGGCAACGTGGCGATGGACAGCGCCCGGTGTTCCCTGCGCCTGGGCGCCGCAGAGGTCCACATCGTCTACCGGCGCTCCGAGCATGAGATGCCCGCCCGCCGGGAAGAGGTAGAGCACGCCATCGAAGAGGGCGTTCAACTGGACCTCCTCTGCAGCCCGATCAGGATCATCGGGGATAAGGACGGTTGGGTCGAGGCCATGGAGTGCGTCAGGTATGAGCTGGGCGAGCCTGACGCATCAGGCCGCCGCTCCCCCATTCAGATCAAGGGGTCGGAATTTATCATGCCCATGGACACGGTGATCATGGCCATCGGCAACAGCCCCAACCCCCTGATCGCCCAGACCACCCCGGACCTCAAGACCGGGCGCCACGGTGTGCTGGTGGCAGACCCGGAGACCGGGGCGACCACCAAGAAGGGCGTCTATGCCGGCGGCGACATCGTCACCGGGGCGGCCACCGTCATCTCCGCCATGGGCGCCGGCAAGATTGCGGCCGCCTCTATCGACCGTTACCTGCGGGGCACCGAACAGCAGGCTTGATGGTCTGGAGCCGGATGAACAGGCCCGTCTACGGCCTTCGGCCAGACCTCCGGAGTCAGTTTGTCTTGAAGGATGATACGCAATCGGTGTGCAGATAATGTCTGTTATAAGCCTCCGGGACAAGCCCGGAGGCTTTTCATTTGTCAGATTCTCTGTTCTCATGGCCCTGAACGGGCTCGATCTTTTTTGAAACCAGTTTTTGTTGGTACGATCTCTCCATCTGAAGTAAATATTCTTTTATTTCTAAGTGCCCGGTCCCGCAGTATCCCGTCAGATCTCCATGCTTACCGATCACGCGGTGGCAAGGGATAATGATCGGGATGGGGTTTTTCCTGTTCGCTTGCCCGACAGCCCTGCAGGCTTTGGGCTTACCGATTGCAAGAGCAATGTCGGCATAGCTGCGAGTTTCCCCGAAAGGAATGGACTGCAACTCCTGCCAGACCTTTTTACAAAAGTCAGTTCCTTCGATTGACAAAGGCACGGTGAACTCAAGCCTTTTTCCTAAAAAATATTCGTCTAGCTCCTTTACGGCGTTCCGGCACAATGCCAGATCCCGCTTCATCTCTCCGTGCCCGGCAACGTAATCATCCCATTGCCCGGAAGTGAGGATCAATTCTCTGACTCCCATTTCGTCCATCACCACGTGGATCTGGCCAAAAGGGTACTCATAGGTATCAAACGCTAATTCCATACGTCCTCCGTGAACTTTTTTACAGATTAAGTTCATGGCTGGACGGAGTAATTCCTGCTTGTGCTGGCATCTGGCGAGCCACAAATTACTCACTCTGAATATCCCCCGGAATATGGCCACAGGTGCAATTGGTGATGTCGGTGACCTGGGTGGCTCCAACGCCATACAGGTCCTGGCTCTTGCCCAAAGCGCTGAAAGGAGTCGGCTTCGGTTTCAATCCCCTGGTAAGCACCCGCCATACGTCTTCAAACGATCCTGACGTCCGCCTTCGTCAGAGCGCCAAGGTGGGTGTATGGCCTGCCCAGCAGGTCGCGCCCCCGGCTGTCGAAGGCGACACCGGGCAACAGCAGCAGATCGTAATCCTGTCCGCGCCGGGTGCCCTCTGGGCGCGGCACCCGGTTCTTGATGTTTTTGATGGCAGTTGCAAAGTCGAAGGTGGTCAGCAACCCGGCAGCAGCGATGGAACCGCCGAAGAAACGGTTGGGAACAGCTTCCAGGCGCACTTCGCCGCAGGCCCTTTCCCACTCGGGCAGGGCCAACTGAAGCCAGGGGAGACCCCAGGCCGAGGTCAGGACCAGCACCCGCCTCGCCCGGTGATGACGGATCGCTCCGGCCACCCGGCCCACCATCTCCCAGTCCAGGTCATAGTTCATCACCAGGCCGGAGGCCTCACCCCTCTTTTTGACGATGCACCTGAGCTCCGTCCCAGCACTGGTCAGGCCGGGCCTCTCAACATCGAGGACCGGGCGCCCAAGCTGTTCCACCATGTGGAAGGCCTCCACGCGGCAGCGCACCTGCCTGCCGCCCACTGCCCTGATCACATCTCCCCCCTGCAGATCAGCTAGCTCGGCGGGGGAGCCGGCCAGCACCCCGGCGACCTCAGCCTGCAGTTGCTCCCCGGTACCGGCCAGAAACGGCTCCAGCAGCAGCGGGATCTGCATCCGCTCCTGCTGACGGTGCACAAAAAGGCTCAGCTTCCGGTGCATGGCCAGGGGATCGAAACGCAGCCAGGAGGCGGCCAGTTTGGTGAACCCCGGCAGGAAAACCCGGACCGTGGCCGCCCCCTGATCCTGCAGGAAACTGCAGGTTGCCTCCAGGTCAGGCCACCCGACCAGGTGCGGCATGGCCACCAGACTGCCGTGACAGGTGACGCCGGCATCGCCGAGGAGACGGGCAGCGTCCAGCGCCCACCCGGGATTGCAGTCGCCCATCAGCAGGCGGCGTCCCTCCGGAGTAGCGCTGTTCAGGGACAGGTTGACCTCTAGCGGTTGCATGACAGCCAGCCGTTTCACCGCCACACGATCCAAAAGGGTGCCGTTGGTGGTAATCTGCAGCATGGCCTGCGGATAGCGCTCCCTGATCGCCTCCAGCGCCTGCCAGATGTGGGGGTGGGTGAAGGGTTCGCCCTCGTTGATGCGGGTGGCCGCCTCGCCGATGATGATCTTGCGCCCGGGATCGAGGCAGGGGATCAGGCTTTTGACGAGAGGCAGAGACAGGTGGGGGACGGCAGACACCCTGACGCCGCGGGGATTCTGGCGGTTGCTGCAAAAGACGCACCTGAGGTTGCAGGTGGATGTCAGCGGCAGGACGTTCTCCTTGCTTGCACTTTCCCATAACATGAACGGAATCATTGAGCCAACAAGCCTTCCTTAATAGTAGACAAGGGAGCCGTTAACGGCCTCCTGCCTCAGGCATCCGAATTGTCCGGATGCAGATCGGACGACGCAGGATCGATGTTCTTGCGTGCCAGGTAAAAGTAGAATACGCCTCCCGCCAGGGCAACGCAAAGGGCGGCCAGGGAGGCCACCCCACCCCCCCAGAAAGTGGAGTTTTCCCGGAACAACTCGATCACGGAGCGGGTCAGTCCGTAAAGGATAAACAATAGCGCCACCACCTGGCCCCGGAAGCGGATGCGGGAGGAGACCCCCTCCAGGATGGCAAAGATCAGCAGTCCGGCCGCCATTGAAAACAACTGGGTCGGGTAGCGGGGCAGGTCGTCGACCACCGGGAAAACCATGCCTATGGGCAGGTTGGTCGGTATCCCATAGCAACAGCCGTTTAAGAAGCAGCCGATGCGCGCGATGGCATAGCCCAGCATCAGGCAGGGGGCTGCCAGGTCCAAGAAGGCCAACACGGGGATCCTGGTCGTATGCAGATAGATGACGGCAGCGACAAGGCAGAACAGAACCGCGCCGTAAAAAGCCAGGCCTCCTTGTTGCAGCATGAAGATTTGCAGGGGATGGCTCAGGTAATAACCGGGGTCGTACAGCAGGATGTAGGCCAGGCGGGCCCCGACGATTCCCGCCACCGTTACCAGCAGCACGAAGTCGATCACGAACTGCACTGCAACCCCTTTTCTTTTAACCTTATGCATCAGCCACAGCGTCCCGGCCAAGATGGCCAGTGCCATAAAAAAGCCGTAGCTGTAGACTTTCAGGAAGCCAAACTGGAATAAAATTGGATGCACCAGAATACCGCCTTTTTTATAAAATTTCAGACAATCCACATATCCACAGGGTTATCCACATTTACCAGGGCACTATTGTTAAGATAATGTAAACTTTATCCCCATAATCAACAGGTCCCAACCCAGTATCCATGATCTGTATTTTTTTTAATAGGCTAAAATGTCCTGAATAATGACAGCCTGAGGTCCCATTTAAAAGCATCGCGGTCTCATTTTCAACTGGGTCATGGCCTATCCGCAGGGGACACCAGGGGATAGTTGGCAAAGGCCTCCTGCTCAAGGGGGGCAAAGCGCCGGGCTAAATAATAGTAGTAGCCGGCGCAGGCAACCATGGCGGCATTATCAGTGCAGAGGCCTTTCGGAGGAATGAAACAGGTCAGTCCCTTCTCCTCGGCCCTGGACAGCAGCAAGCTGCGTATCGCTGAATTGGCGGCCACGCCTCCGGCCAGGGCAATCTGCCCAACCCCGGCAACCCGGGCTGCGGCCAGGGCCTTCTCTACCAGGACCTCGGCAACCGCGGCCTGAAAACTGGCGGCCACGTCCTCCGGCCGGGCTGTATTGTTGCGCTTCAGGTAATTCTGGACTGCGGTCTTGAGGCCGCTGAAGCTGAAATCAAGGCTTTTTTCGCCCAGCCAGGCCCTGGGAAAGGCAATCGCCCGGGGATCGCCCCCGCTGGCCAGGGCCTCCAGGTTGGGCCCGCCGGGGTAGGGCAGCCCCAGCAGGCGGGCTACCTTGTCAAAGGCCTCGCCCGCGGCGTCGTCCCGGGTGGCGCCCAGCGTTTCATATACCAGGTGTTCCCGTACCAGCACCAGAGAGGTATGGCCTCCGGAGGCGATGAGAGTGATCAGCGGGGGCTCGAGTTCGTGATAGGACAGAAAATTGGCGCACAGGTGGGCTTCCAGATGGTGCACCGCCAACAGCGGAATCTGGAGGGCATAGGCATAGGCCTTGGCAGCCGCCACGCCGACCAGCAACGCCCCGATCAGCCCGGGACCCGCGGTGACGGCAATTCCGCCGAGATCGGCAAAACTCAGCCCTGCTCCGGTAAGCGCAGCCTCCACGACATCAGTGATCTTTTCCAGGTGCTGGCGGGAGGCGACCTCCGGCACCACGCCTCCGTACTGGCGGTGGATGTTGATCTGGGAGGCAACGACGTTTGAAGCCACGGTCTTTCCGTCTCCGACCACAGCCGCAGCGGTTTCATCACAGCTTGTCTCAATGCCAAGGATATAAACAGGCCCCAATTCCTTCTCCTTCCCGAAAAACGGTAGCCGGACGCCCAAACTCAACTGTGTTTGCAGTAGCTTCAACTGGGTCTTGGCTTCAGAGGGGGATTGTAACCCCCACTGAAGCCTTAGAGCCAGTTAATACAGTGATTACCCGCTCTTGTCCCGCCGCCTTGAAGAGGCGGGGGCATTAGAGCGGGTTAGTCATCTGTGGCCAAGACCAACCGCCCACGACCAACAGCTATTTTGACCTTCTGGGCTCCATAAATTAGCGCTGCCAGACCAGGCGTTCCAGCAGGGACATCGGAGACATTTTTTTGACTTCGGAGCCGGGAAGTTCCAGCTTGAAATCGAAACAGATCAGGTCGCTCTCCTTCGCCTCCGGCAATAGAGCCAGCGGCCAGCGAGCTGCCAATCCCTCTTCCCCCAGCAGCACCACCACCGTATCTTCCTCGATCCGGTCGACGACTCCCCTGATAATCAATTATCTAAATCCTCCCTTCAGAATTCTGTCTTGTGNNTAGTTGCGGCGACAGCCGATCTGGCGGAATCCGAGGCTCTTGTATAGAATGCGGGCCGAGCTGTTCGAAGGGCGGACTTCCAGGATCATGGTGGTTGCTCCATGGCACCGGGCGTTGTTGATCAGGGTGTTCATGAAGATCTTCCCCAGGCCCTGGCCGCGCCAATCCGGGTGAACGGCAATGGTGGTGATATGCGCCTCCCCGGAGAAAAGCCACAAGCCACAGTATCCCACCACCTTGCCATCGTGAATGGCTACGGTATAGAACGCAAACTTGTTCCTCAGTTCACTGAGAAAGGCGTGGTCAGCCCAGGGGGTTGGAAAGGAAGCATTCTCAATCACCAGGATCTCCGGAATATCGCCTTTTTCCATGTTACGGAGTTCGATCTCCACCGAATCATCACCTTCAATTGACCACAGGGGACGGAGGAGTGTGCCCCCATCCCATCACTTGCACCTGATGGCCGGCGGTTTCACATATAGCGCCCGGATCGCGGGCAGCCGGGTGTCCCCTTGCCGCTGCTCCAGGGCATTCTGCCCCACGGTGGCGACCAGCGCCGCCCGCGGCCACAACTGGGCCGGCTCCGCCAGAGCAGCCCGGTCGCCCAGGGCCTCCCGCAACACATCCCACCAGGCCAGCGCACCCTCACCGGTAAAAGTCACCCTGGCGCGCAGGTCATTCTGCAGGCGGTCGGCGATACGCCGGGGATCGACAGCCAGGTAGCCGCTTAGTCGCTTCATCCCCTCGGGCGCCCAAACGGGTGCGCCCGGCACGCTCACATAAAAAGAGGCGTAAACCTCCTGCGCCCTGGCTGTCAGAACCGGGCAGATCAATCCAGGAGTTCCGTGCAGGCCTTCGGCCAGAGCGTCCAGAGTGGGTACCCCGATCAGGGGCTTCCTGAGAGTGTGCGCAAAGGCCTTGGCAGTGGCTATACCGACCCGCAACGACGTAAACGAGCCGGGACCGACAGACACGGCAAAAACATCGATATCCTGAAGGGCCATTCCCAGGCCCGACAGCACCTGGTCGACCACTGGAAGCAGGTGTTCCATATGGCCCTGCCTGATGTTCAAACCGGCTTCCCCTAAAATACGCCGGTCTTCCACGACCGCTGCCGAAACCATTGGTGTTGAAGTCTCTATTCCGAGAACCCGAATCTCTGTGACAACTCCTTAACCAGCATTTGATAGCGTCCACCCGTGGGAATAAACTGCAGGCGCCGATCGCAATCTGAATGGTCCACGGGATCGATCCGCACCTCCAGAAACTCTGCCGGCAATGCCTCAGGGATCAGGTTGCCCCACTCGATCAGGGCTATTCCCATGTCCCCCAGGTACTCCTCCCAGCCGATATCTTCCAAGTCCCGCATCGTCCGCAAGCGGTAAAAATCGCAGTGGAATACCGGACACTTGCCCCGGTATTCCTGGACAATCAGAAAGCTGGGGCTGGAAACGCCGTCGCAGCCCAGCCCCCTGGCCACCCCGCGCACAAAGACGGTCTTGCCGGCGCCCAATTCCCCCACCAGCGAAACTACATCGCCGGGAGCCAACCGTTCGCCCAGTTCCTCGCCGATCATCTCCGTGTACTCGGGGTTCGGGGAGGCTATCTTCCACACCTGGACATCACCGCCTACCGTCATCCAGTCTATTATATCCGTTGTTTCCGCCGCTAACAAGAATTAGAAGTACAGGCTCGCCATTCACGAATTCCATCCGGTCCGGGGCCGATATGAAACTGACCCACGAGGAGTTAGGGGTTTGCCGGATCAGGGCGGTCGCACCGGGCTGTTTAAAACAGAGCAGGAGAAGAACCGCCCGGCGTTTAATTATAAGGAATGCCGCCTCCTCCCCACCCGGCGGTCAATGCTGAGCAAAAACGCCAGCACGCTTGGCCAATTTTATTGTGAGCACGTCAGGGCACGGTGGAACTATTCTCCGGCAGCCCGTCACGAACGAGACAACAGGAGTGAGATCACATGACAGAAGATGTTTTATCGTTGGAATCCCTGGCGCTGAAAAACGCCGGGCTGGCCCTGGATTCCCTGACCGTATACAGGAGCCTGCTTGACGGGGACCGGGTGATCGGCCGCCTGCGGGCGCTGATCGACTTTTGCCGGCAGGGTCGGGTGGAACTGGGGGTTTTTCTCAACCATTACGGCGATTTCTTCGAGGCCCTAGCCGACAGCGCCGCCGACTCTCTGGATGATTACCTGATCGAAGTGATCCTCTTCCACGACAATTCATTTACCCGTAGCCTGGAGAACGGGTGCCGCCTCCCTAACCCCCTGGCGCCGGCGGCGGCCCACGACCTGGACTGTCTCCAGCAACTGGCAGGCCTTGCCCCGGCGGTGTTCAAGGCTCAGGCAACGAAACACTGCTGCAGTTCCGAAGCGGAGCTGGCGCTGTTGAAGCGCCTTCCGGAATGGCAGCATCGCCGGGGGAAGAACCAGGAACACCACACCTGCCGGCACGAAGAACTGAGGAACGGCATCATGGCCAGCAGCCGCTGGAGCGACCGGCTGGATGATCTGATCGCCTTTCACCGCCGGTACGGGGCCGGAATCCTGGCCAAGTACCAGGCGTTTTACTGGGACCATACGGCCGGCTGCCTGAGAGGCATCGACGACCCGGACCCCGTGACCCTGTCGGATCTCATCGGTTACGAGGCCGAGCGCGCCGACGTCATCGAGAACACGCTGCAGTTCCTGGACGGCTGGCCCGCCAACAACGTGCTCCTCTATGGAGACCGGGGCACCGGCAAGTCATCCACCGTCAAGGCCCTGCTGAACGAGTATCACGAGCGCGGCCTGCGCTTGGTGGAAGTACCCAAAACCCAACTGTTCGACTTTCCCGACATCATCAGGCACCTCAAGGTACGGGGCAAGAAATTCATCGTCTTCGTGGACGACCTGTCCTTCGAAGACAGCGAGAGCAGTTACATCGCCCTGAAGGCGGTGCTGGAGGGAGGCCTGGAGCACAGGCCGGGCAACGTGTTGATCTACGCCACCTCCAACCGGAGGCACCTGATCATGGAGCGCTTCGGCGACCGGGAGGGCCCCGCCATGTCCACTGGACATGGCACCGCCGCTCGCGTCAAGGATGAGGTGCATGCCGGGGACACCGTGCAGGAAAGGCTCTCGCTGGCGGACCGGTTCGGGATCACGGTGATCTTCCCGACCCCGGACCAGGACCGGTACCTGGAGATCGCGGAAGGGATTGCAGCTAAGAGAGGACTCCCGATTGACCGGGAGCAGTTGCAGCGAGCCGCCCTGAGATGGGAACGCTGGCACAACGGCATCTCCCCCAGGAGCGCCCGGCAGTTCGTGGACTGGCTGGAGGGAAAGATCAAAGGCAAGCGCTGACCAGTGCCCGAAACAGGGAGGCCGCCGCCTGGTCGTGTTCCCACATTACTTCCGGATGCCACTGCACCCCCAACAGCCAGGGTTGGCCGGACGCCTCCACCCCCTCGATCACGCCGTCATCTGCCAGGGCAGTCGCCTGCAGCCCGGGGGCAACGTCCTTGATCGCCTGGTGGTGGAGGCTGTTAACCTGCAGTCTGGTTGCGCCCAGGATATCGGACAGCCTGCTGCCCTGGCACAGCGTCACCGAATGGGCGGGATACCGGCGGGGAGCATCCTGCATGTGCTGCAGCGACTGGGGCTGCTGGGACGCCAGGTCCTGGTAGAGGGTGCCGTCCAAAGCGACGTTGATCACCTGGAGCCCGCGGCAGATACCCAGCACCGGCTTTCCCAGGTCGACCATCAACCGAAGCATCCCGATCTCAAAATCGTCCCGCTCCGGGTCAAACTTCCCCAATTTCCAGTGGGGCTGCTCACCGAACAGAGCGGGGCACACGTCCCCACCGCCGGAGAGCAAGAGGGCGTCGATCCTTCCGGCACAGATCAGCAGTTCATCCTGATCCGCCAGCGGCGGCAGCAGCAGGGGAACGCCCCCCGCCTGCCGGATACCCCCGATGTAGTTGTGCCGGCAGTAGTAGTTCCCCTGCTCGGCGTTGTGGGCGGTGGTGATTCCGATACAAGGCCTGGCCATGTCGTCTAACCATCCTGTCTCCAAATTTTTAGAACAAATCCCGGGGGGGGATTGCGAAACGCTGGCTGCTCCAAAACCCCCGTGTCTTCAAATGACAATATAAGTCAATGAATAGTATATTCCCTGTATCTTAGAAAAAGCAACCTGCACATCGGAGATGATCATTCTCTGTTCTAGCTGGAACTTGGCCATCGTCCGCCAGCAAGCCTCAAACAATTGCACAATGAACTCCTAAGAGCGGTGAGCGGAAAGACATTCCCTGCTTATGAATTGGGCTGATTTGGCATGATGCCGTGGCGGAGTTGCACAAGAAGGAATCTGCCGTTATTTAACGAAAAAATATCAAAGTCATTTTGGTTTTTGTATTCCTGGGGATCATCGGTAAATCGGTTTGGAGTGGCTTATTTGTCACAGAGCGCAGAGCAGTTACTGAAGCAATACTACGGATTCCTTTCCTTCAAGGAAGGACAGCAGCAGATCATCGACAGCATTATCGGGGGACGCGACACTCTCGGGATCATGCCCACCGGTGGCGGAAAATCGGTCTGCTACCAGATTCCGGCCCTGCTGCTTCCGGGAACCACGATCATCATCTCGCCGCTGATCTCCCTGATGAAAGATCAGGTAGATGCCCTCAATAAACTGGGGATACCGGCAGCCTTCATCAATAGCTCCCTTGATTACTTCGAAGTGGAAGAACGATTCTTCAAGGCGAGGCGGGGGCAATACAAGCTGCTGTATGTGGCGCCGGAGCGGCTGGAATCCCAACGCTTCCTGGCATTGCTGGGGTCATTGAACGTATCCCTGGTCGCCGTTGACGAGGCCCACTGCGTATCGCACTGGGGGCACGATTTCCGCCCCAGCTACCTTTCCATCGCCTCCATGCTCCAGGAATTGAACAGCAGGCCGGTGGTCGCTGCCTTTACAGCAACCGCCACACCAGAAGTGAGGCAGGATATCGTCGGCCTGCTGCGCTTGAGCGACCCTGATGTTTATATTACAGGGTTCGACAGGCCCAACCTTTCCTTCGCCATCATCCGGGGAGAAAACAAGCGGGATTACCTGCAGCACTATATCCAGGCCCACCGGCGCCAGGCGGGGATCATCTACGCTGCCACGAGAAAAGAAGTGGACAACCTGTGCGCCTTATTGCAGAAGAAAGGCATCTCCGCCGGGAGATACCATGCCGGGCTGAGCGACCAGGAAAGAATGGACAACCAGGAGCAGTTCCTCTACGACGACATCCAGGTCATGACTGCTACAAACGCCTTCGGGATGGGGATAGACAAATCCAACGTCAGGTACGTGGTCCACTACAACATGCCGAAGAACATCGAGGCCTACTACCAGGAAGCCGGTCGCGCCGGAAGGGATGGAGAGCCCGGGGAGTGCATCCTGCTGTTCAGCCCTCAGGATATTCAGATCCAGAGGTTCTTCATCGAGCAATCAACGGTGGCGCCCGAAAGACAGGCGAACGAGTATCACAAACTGCAGATCATGATCGACTACTGCTATACCTCAGGCTGCCTGCGCAACTACATCCTCAACTACTTTGGAGAGCAGACTTTCGGGGATTGCCACCGGTGCAGTTCCTGCAACGATGACCGGGAACTCGCGGATATCACGGTGGTGGCCCAGAAGATCTTTTCCTGCATCATCCGCATGAGGGAGAACTTCGGGAGGATCATGGTGGCCGAAGTCCTGAAAGGCTCAAAGAGCAAGAAAGTGCTGCAGTTCGGGTTTGACCGGCTGTCGACGTACGGATTATTGCAGGAGATGACGGAAAAGGAGATCGTCGATCTCATCAATGTCCTGATTGCGGAAGGCTATCTCTCGTTGACGGAGGGACAGTACCCATTGCTGAGGTTGACCGGAAACGCCGCCCCCGTTTTAAACGGGCAGGCCAACGTCTTTCAGAAAGTACAGCCAAGAAAACAGGCTGTCGTCGTCGATGACTTGCTGTTCGAGCGGCTGCGACTGCTGCGCAAAGAATTATCCGCCCGGGAGAACGTTCCGCCATATATCATCTTCTCTGACAGCACCCTGCACGAGATGGCCCGCCTGTGCCCGACCGACAAGGAGTCCCTGCTCTCTGTCAAGGGAGTGGGGGCTGCCAAACTTGAGCATTATGGCGCCCTGTTCCTGGAAGCAATTCGTAACTACCTGCAGGAGCATGGACAGAATATCGGGATCGAGGAAAAGAAACCGGCTACGGAGCCACTTTTAAAAGAAGAAGATGGGCAGATCGAGGATGCTCAACTGTTCGAGCGCTTGCGAACACTGCGCAAAGAATTATCTGCTCAGGCTAACGTACCCCCGTATGTCATCTTTCATGACAGCACTCTGCACGAGATGGCCCGCCTGTGCCCTACCGATCGGGAGCCCCTGCTCTCCATCAAAGGGGTTGGGAACGCCAGGCTTGAGCATTATGGCGCTCAATTCCTGAAGTTGATCGGCGACTACTTGCAGGCAAATAGGCCAAAATAAATTGCCAGTGTCATGCAAAATAAGAGAGGAAATGGCGAAATAAGGGGAGAAGAATCGATGCAGAACAGGTGGAAACTCTGGCTGGCGGCGGTGACGGCGATTGCCATTCTCTTGGTACTGGCCAGATTCCTCAGCAGCCCCAAAACGCAGGCTGCCGCACCGACGCCGCCCAAGACCGTCGTTGCCCAAACCGTTGCCGAGCTGGCAACGGAGCCGGCACTGGCCCTGACGGGCAGCATCGAAGCCGTTCAAGAGGCGGCGATCAACCCCCAGGTATCCGGGATGGTAGCCGGCGTGCAGGTTAAAAACGGGGATGCTGTAACGCCCGGGCAGCCATTGATCCTGCTGGATGCCAGCAGTTTCCGGGACGCCCTCGCCGTCGGCCAGGCCAACCTGGAATCGGCGCAGGCCGGTCTGGAATCGGCGAGCCAGACCTACCAGCGGGATCAGGTCCTATCTGAAAACAACGCTTTATCAACCGCTGCTCTGGAGAATGCCAAGGTGGCCATGGAAACCGCCCAGGCCGCTGTCGACTCTGCTGCAGCCACAGTGAGCAGCGCCCAGGATTCCCTGAAAGACACCACCATCTGCTCCCTGATCTCCGGCGTGGCAGCCAACTGCAATGTCGAGGTCGGTCAATATCTCTCTCCCGGCGTCTCTTCCTCAACGCCTCTCCTGGTAGTCGAGGACATCTCCAGCGTCTATGCGGTGGTCGATATCGAGCAGGACGACCTTCCTGCGGTCAGGCCGGGCCTGGCGGCCAAGGTCACCGCCGATGCTTTCGGCGACCGCGTCTTCGCCGGAACGGTAGAGCAGATCAACCCGGTAGGCGACGCCACCTCGCGGGTCTTTGAAACCAAGATCAGGGTGGCCAACGGACTTCACCTGTTGCAGCCCGGGATGTTTGTCAAGGTGGAGATCACCACGGGGACGCCCATCGAGGTGATCGCCGTGCCCCAGAACGCGGTGGTCAGCAGTGCCGGCCTCGATTACGTCTTCGTGGTCGACGGCGGCAGGGTGCAACGCCAGCAGGTGCAGACCGGTCAGGTGCTGGGGCAGATGGTGGAAATAACCTCCGGCCTGGCGGAGGGGCAAAAGGTTGTCCTGACCGATGTCGATACTCTCCAGGACCAGGACCGAGTGACAGTAACGAGTTATGATTCAACTGGCTCTTAGCCATCTGTTCTAAACTGAGTTCATTGCTCATCACCCATCACTCATCATTCATCTTTGGGCCGGGAGGAAGCATTAGTGAACCTGAGCGATCTGAGCCTCAAAAAGCCGGTTTTTGCCACAGTTATCATTTTGGCCCTGGTGTCGCTGGGTATCGTCAGCTATATCAGCCTGAACATCAACGACCTGCCAGATATTGATATACCTTACGTGACGGTGGCTATTGCCGATCCCGGGGTGGCCCCGGCGCAAATGGAGACCGATGTCACCAAGAAGGTGGAGGATGCCGTCGGCCAGATCTCCGGCGTCCAGCACATCACCAGCTACAGCGATGAGGGACTTTCCCAGGTGCTGATCGAGTTCACGCTGGAAACGCCTCCTGATCAGGCAACCCAGAATGTGAGGGACAAGGTGGGCGCCATCAGGGGTGATCTTCCACAGCAGATCCAGGAACCGGTCATCTCCAAGTTCGACCTCAACTCTCAACCGATCATCTCCCTGGCTGTGAGCGGCCGCTTGCCGCTCCAGGAGATGACCACCCTGGTAGAGGATGTGGTCAAACCGCGCCTGGAGAAAATCGACGGGGTCGGCCAGATCACCACCTATGGCGAAGAAACCAGGGAGATCCAGATCAATCTCGACAAGGATAAGCTGGCAGCTTACGGGATCACCACCACTGATGTGCTGAACAACCTGGAAAACCAGAACATGGATGTCTCCGGCGGCCAGTTGAGCAGCGGCAGGAATGAGGTGACCATACGCACCGCGGGCAAGATCGACAATGTCGAGCAGTTCAGGGACCTGCCGGTGGCGNNGACAGAACGGAACACAGCTTTACGTCAAGGACATCGCTGACGTCGAGGATGGCATCAAGGACCAGGACAGCCTGGCGCGTTTTGATGGCCAGCCGGCGATCGGCATCGACTTGGCCAAGCAGTCGGACAGCAACACCGTATCCGTGGCCGATGAGGCCAAGCAGGCAGTAGCGGAACTGAAGCAGCAACTACCGCCAGGTACCGCCATNNGACGTGGTGCGCGACAACTCCGTCGATATCAGGGATTCGGTCAACGATGTGATTCGGACGATCTTCGAGGGAAGCCTGCTGGCAATCCTGGTGGTGTTCCTGTTCCTGAAAGACTGGCGCAGCACCCTGATCAGCGCGGTGGCGCTGCCCACCTCCATCATCTCTACTTTTTTTATCTTCAAGCTTCTGAACTATACCCTGAACACGATGACCCTGCTGGCCCTGTCACTGGCGGTCGGCCTGCTGATCGACGACGCCATCGTGGTGATCGAGAACATCTCCCGGCATCTAAAAATGGGCAAGCGCCCTCTGGAAGCCGCCCGGGATGGCACCGCAGAGATCAGCACGGCCGTCCTGGCCACCACGCTGACGATCGTGGCCGTCTTCCTGCCGATGAGCATGATGACGGGGATCATCGGCAGGCTGTTCATCCCTTTTGCGATCACGGTGGTCTTTGCCGTGCTGGTCTCCCTGCTGGTCT
>PLQY01000040.1:14880-15043 GCA_003160265.1 Peptococcaceae bacterium
GACCTCAGCATTGTCGCCAATGTTGATTCCGGGTTGAATCTCAGTACAGTTGACGGCCTGGACAACCAGATTCTGAGCCTGCTTAAAACATACCCTGAAGTCACAGAAACCTATTCCACCATTCAGACCAACCAGATCAACGTCTATGTGAAACTGGTCGACC
>PLQY01000023.1:0-10982 GCA_003160265.1 Peptococcaceae bacterium
TTCGAGGAAGCGGGGGCATTAGAGCGGATAGCCATCGTGATTGTAACCCCCACTGAAGCCTTAGAGCCAGTTAATACAGTGATTACCCGCTCTTGTCCCGCCGCCTTGAAGAGGCGGGGGCATTAGAGCGGGTTAGTCATCTGTGGTAAAGTTTATTTAGATTCCATCATCAACTTGGCGACCCGGGGCGCTCGAAGCTGCGACGGCGATTGGAGCCCTGACCCTAAAAGCGGCCGGACATAAAACTTGAAAGCATCCGTAACGTGGTTGCCGGCGGCGTTGATGAATTCATCCGGCATGAGCTTGGTCTTGGCCGCCACTTCCTCAAACGGCGTCAGCTGATAGTCCACCGAGTAGTAGCCCGTCCGGTGAATAGTCACTGACCCGTCTCGATTGTCCCACATGGCCATCTGCACAGCCCGTTCCCCGACCTCTCTCGCCTCATGCTGGTCCACGTCCGATACGCAGCCCACGAACGACCGTTGCAGATACCCGAAGGTATCGCTCCTTACCCGAGATATTTTCAGTTTGTCCTTTATTGTCTGCGATAACAGGTCGCCCAAAATCCCGGTCCCTGCTAGCTGCACGTTGCCGTGATCGTCCACTTCCAACTCCTTGCAGAGCATGGTCGCTATCGGCTTACCGTCGGAATCCTGAATGCCCTCCGACACAGCGACGATGCACATACCAAGCCGGTCGTAGATTTCTTTCACGTCGCTAAGGAAATCGTCGATGACAAATTTGCGCTCCGGAAGGTAGATGAGGTGCGGCCCGTCCGCTGGATATTTTTGCGCTATCGCCGAGGCCGCAGCCAAAAAGCCGGCGTTCCTTCCCATTACCACTCCGATATACACCCCCGAGAGGGAGCGGACATCCAGGTTGATGCCCATGAACGCCTGGGTTACAAACCTTGCCGCCGAGCCATAACCTGGGGTGTGGTCGTTGACCATCAGATCGTTGTCGATGGTTTTGGGCACATGGATGGCCCGGAGGTCATGGCCCGCAATTTCCGCTTCCTCGTTGACTATTCTCACGGTCTCGGCCGAGTCGTTGCCGCCTATATAGAAAAAGTACCTTATGTTATGGGCTTTCAGCACTTTGAAGATTTCGTGGCAATATCGACTGTCAGGCTTTTCTCTGGTTGATAAAAGCGCCGATGATGGGGTCACCGCTACCTGTTCAAGGTTGTGAGTGGTTTCCTTCGTAAGGTCGAGAAAGTCCTCGTTGACTATACCCCGCACCCCTTTTACTGCCCCGTACACTTTTGTTACCTGGCGAAACTTTCTCGCTTCCAGCACTATTCCTGCAAGCGACTGGTTGATTACCGCCGTTGGACCTCCTCCCTGAGCCACTAAGACTTTCCCTACTAACGCCATTCCTTTAGCCTCCTTCCTTCCGTCACTATCAGCCTGGGGGGAGACACGTGTCAAACACCTGTCGCATGGCGGTGACGGCAGCATCATCGGCCATTTCCTTGTTGCCGCGCCCCAGCCAGCGCCCGGTAGCAATAGCTGCTGATTCCGTAACTCGAACAAACTCCAGGGTAAGCTCCCGATCCATGGCTTCTCCTCCCTCCCAGAGAACAGGCACCTACGATGAAACATTACCTTACTTATTATTTCTTGGAACGCCTGCGGCCCGGCCCCTCTTTGCCGATCCCGATCGTGTTGGCGCTGCTCGGACTCAGCACGATCTCCCAGATCTTTTTCACGGCTTCAACGTCATGGCGGGTCTCGGCGCGGATCACCCCGAAGGACCCACAGCCGGCGCACCGCAACTCGATGCGGTCTGCAAAGATCTCCACATCCACCTGCTGGTTGCCGCACTGGCAGGAAAGTTTGCCATCTTCTGCAATTTTATGCAGGCAGTCCAGGATTTCATACATGATTTCCGGATTGGCAAAATAGTCAGTATAACCCAGGTCATCCGCCATCTCCTGCAGTGAGCGCTCCTGGTTGGAGATGCACTTCTTCACCTGGTCCCGGGGGCCGATGAAGCCGACCTCCAGATCGGTTTCATCGCACATCAGGCTGAGCACCTTCCCCGACCAGATCTCCCTCAAAAAAAATTCCAGCAGGTGCTTGCCCTCGCACATCAGGCACTCCACCTGGAAATAAAATGCCTTGCGGTCCCTGGTGCTGATCACCAGCAGGAGGGTACCGCAGGAACAGGTTATGCGCAGAGCTTTTTTGGCCGAAAAAGAAAAAACGGATAGCGAGTGGTATTTTATTTTGCCGCATTCTGGGCAACGCAACGCCACTGCGGTTGTTGTCGTAATGAGCAACTCACAGACCTCCTCGACGAGTTCTGCTTGTATACTTCTCCATTTTTAAACAAAATCCTCTAAATATTTTAATTGCGGCGAGACAGGGTGAGACAGGGAGACGGTTCTCCTGCCGCCTCCCCGATGGAGCCGCGCCCACGCCCGCAAGGCTGGGCACCCGCTCACCAGGGCGCCGCCGCTTGCGGGCCTGAAACCTCGGGAGGGTCAGGCGATGGTCACCTCCGGGCTCAGGTACACGTCCTGAATGGCGCCCAGCAGTTGGATTCCTTCAGACATCGGCTTTTGGAATGCCTTACGCCCGGAGATGAGGCCCATCCCCCCGGCGCGCTTGTTGATCACAGCCGTGCGCACAGCTTGGACAAGGTCATCTTTCCCGGAAGCGCCCCCGGAGTTGATCAGGCCCGCCCGCCCCATGTAGCAGTTGGCGAGCTGGTAGCGGGTCAGGTCGATCGGATGATCCGTTGTCAGCTCAGAATAGACCTGATCGCAGGTCTTGCCGAATTTCAGCGCCCTAAATCCACCATTATTTTCCGGTTGTTTCTGCTTCACGATATCCGCCTCGATGGTGGCGGACAGATGGTTGGCCTGCCCGGTGAGATCGGCGGACACTTCGTAATTGGTCCCATCAACCTTAAAGGCATCGTTGCGCACGTATGCCCAGAGGATGGTCACCAGGCCCAGGCTGTGGGCATGGGCAAATACCTCGCTGATCTCCTGGATCTGCCGGTTGCTTTCCTCAGAACCAAAATAGATGGTGGCGCCGACCGCCACCGCCCCCATATCGAAGGCCTGGTCGACGCTGGCGAACAGGATCTCATCGTATTTGTTGGGATAGGTAAGCAATTCATTATGATTGATCTTGAGGATGAAGGGAATCCGGTGGGCATATTGCCTGGCGACCGAACCCAGCACCCCCAGAGTCGAGGCGACCGCGTTGCACCCGCCCTCAATGGCCAGCCTGACGATGTTCCCCGGATCGAAGTAGATCGGATTTGGCGCAAATGAAGCTCCTGCCGAGTGTTCTATGCCCTGATCAACAGGCAGGATGGAGAGGTATCCCGTACCCGCCAGCCGTCCCGTGTTGAACATCGTCTGCAGGTTGCGCAACACTGCCACCGGCCGGTCAGATGGGATCATGATCCTGTTTACAAAATCCGGCCCCGGCAACTGGAGGTCTTCCTTGGCGATGGTGGTACACTTATGGTTTAAAAGATTGTCGGCCTCACTGCCCAGTAGTTGATCGATTCTGATCGTCATACCAATTCCCCCTTTTGGATAATAGTTGTTCACACATTATTATCCAACCTCAATCCTTGCCCTTATCTGATTTCGCCATTATCCAGAGCATTCCTGCTATTGATTTCAACCTGGTCTGCGAGGTGCCGCTCCTTTCCGGCAACGTAAACCCGCGGGACCGAGGCCTTGATGGCCGTGCGTCGCCCCGGCAGCCGGACCGGCGTTCCCACGCTTACTGCCGGTAGCTTACCCACGTCCACGCAGGTTAATTCCATGCCGACCCGCCCGAGGATAGGCACGGTTCGGCCGTTGATGCTGACGTGACGGATACCCAGGGGCAGACCGAAAAAAGACCCGGCGGTTTTAGCCAGCACCTTGAGCAGATCGATCCAGCCCGCCGGGCGCGGCGTCACGTTCAGCCCGAAGCCATCGCCGTAACCGACCGGCAGCACCGCCAGCACCGTGTCCCTGGCGATCCGGTGCGTCCGGCCATAGCCCACCGTATCTCCCCGCCGCACCGGCTGCAGGTGAACCACCCGCGTCCAGAATGACCAGGGGTCCTTCAGCCTCAGCCCTTCAGGCAAGTCATGTTCCTTTATGCCCGCCGGCAGTCGGCTGTAGAGAAGGTTGCCCACTCTTACCATCTCCAGGTGCAGTTCCGGGTAGAGCAGGGTGGCGGCGCTGTTGCACACGTGACGCAGGGGGATACGGACTCCCCGCTCCCGCAGTTCTTCCACCAGGCTATTGAAGAGCCGGAACTGGCGCTTGGTGAAGTCCGGGTCGCCGGAGGCCGCCGCAAAGTGGGTGTAGATCCCCTCCATTTGCAGGCCAGGCAGAGTCAGGAGCTTGTCCAGGGCACCCCGCAACGCCTCGGGGGTGAAACCGGTGCGCCCCATGCCGGTCTCGATCTCCAGGTGCACCATCGCCTGCCGCCCAATCCGGCCGGCAGCAGCGGACAGGCGCTCGGCCTGAGGCAGGGAGCCGACCGAGAGAGTCAGGCCGCACTTGACGGCTGCATCCTCCTCGCCCGGCAGCAGCGGGCGGAAGACCAGCACCGGGATGGCGATCCCGGCCTGGCGCAACGCCGCCCCATCCCCGGGGTGGGTCACCCCCAGCATCTCCGCCCCCCGGGCGGCCGCAACCCTGGCTACCGGGACCAGCCCGTGGCCATACCCGTCCGCCTTGACCACCGCCAGCAGTCTCACTCCGGGCTCCAGCAGTCCCTTGACCGCAGCCACATTACCGGCGATGGCGTCCAGATCGACCTCCACCCAACTGGCAAACTCAACAGCCTGTTCCACGTTCTACCTCCACCCTCAGTCTGGCAATCGACACCGGGCGCCAGGCGTCTACAATGTTCACCTACCCGGGAGAGTACCCGGTTTCAACCAATCGACGACTAAAGCGCTTCTTCGGTCTTGGAGCTGTCGCTTTGGCGCAGCAAGCGGCGCGTCACCTTCTGGTAAGCGGGAAGCACCCGCGTCCAGAGGAAGTACCAGGCAGGCGCCAGGATCAGGTCGTACTCCCCGACGAACTCGGTGAAGACGGCGGCAAAGCCCTTCTTGAACCGGTACAGGCCGGCCAAGTGGTCATCCGGGTCAGTTCTGCCGGGCACTCCCCGGAAGTCATACAGACTGCANNGCTCCCTTGCCCAGCGGATCATCGTCCACTGCAGCAGGTGGTTCGGCATCACGTTCCGGAGGCGGTCGGAAGAGGCTCCGTACAGGTACCAGACCCGGTCACCGCAATGGAAGGCCAGCGTCCCGGCAATCACCTGTCCCCGGTAATCCGCCAGAAAGATCCGGGCCGCCGGGTGCCCCTTGGGCGCGCTCACGAACAGATCCCACATCCGTTCAAAGTAGCCGAAGTTGCGGACCAGGAACTGGTCCCGGTCGGCGGTCTCTTTCAGGATGTCGTAAAAAAGCCTCAGGTCGTGAGCGTCTTGGGCAATACGCACGCTGACGCCCTTGCGCTCCGCCAGGTGGATGTTGTACCTGGTCTTGCTCTCCATGGCCTCTAACAGCTTTTGTTCGGTGGGAGTGACGTCCAGTCGGAAGACGAAGCGGGGTTGGACGCCCCCGAAGCCGGACCGGTTACCGCCGGACTTGAAGCCCGCAGCGGCCAGGCGCATCCGGTAGCTCTCCGCGGCGGCGCCGGGTTCAGTGGGAATGTCCGGGTCAATCTTGATAAAAATGGCGCCATGCCGGTGCGCCAAACTCTTGACCGAATCCCAGAAAAACCTTTCCCCCTCCTGATCACATTCCTCGCCAATGATGGGGCCACGGGGGGCGTAGGCAATGGAGCGACGCAGATAGCGGTAAAGAGGCAGACGGCGCTCCAGGAGGGAGATGGCGGCCACCGGCCGGTCGTCATGCCAGATCAGCAGCCGGAGCGGTTCCCACCCGGTAATACTCTTCAACTCCCCCCACTCATAACTCTGCAGGAAGTGAGGCTTGCTTGAGGAGCAGATAAAATCATTGAACAAGTCCTTGTTTTTTTCCTCGATCAGTTGCGCCCGGTACAACCGAAAGCCCCCAGTGATGAGTCATGAGTGATGAGTGATGAGTGAAAAGATAAAAGAACTTTGACGGTCCTCATGACCCATTACTTAATTACATCTTAGTTGTCAGCATCACCATATTTTGCCCAAAAATCTTTTATTTCAGAAGCCGGAGATTTTTTGCCTCTAAACAACGCCTTCTAAACCCGAAGCAGTCGCTCGATGAACAAACTTCGCTGATATTACTCATTACTCATTACTCGTTACCCATTACTTTTTTTTAGGGCTGCCCCGATAAAAGCCTTGAAGAGTGGATGCGGCCTGTTGGGGCGAGACTTGAACTCCGGATGAAACTGGCAGGCCACGAACCAGGGGTGGTCCGGCAGTTCCACGATCTCCACCAACCTGCCGTCGGGAGAGGTGCCGGTGACCTGCAGACCACAGTCCTGCATCTGCTGGCGAAAAACATTATTGAATTCGTAGCGGTGGCGGTGGCGCTCCTCCACCGATGCGGCCTCATAGGCCCTGCTCGACCAGGAACCCGGCTGCAGCAAGCAGGTATAGTGCCCCAGGCGCATGGTGCCGCCCAGGTCCTCCACCTCGCGCTGCTCCGGAAGCAGGTCGATCACCGGATAGGGTGTCTCCGGATCGAACTCGGTGCTGCTGGCGTCCTCCAGGCCGCAGACATTGCGGGCAAACTCGATCACGGCGCACTGCATGCCCAGGCAGATCCCGAAGAAGGGGATTCCATGCGACCGGGCATAGTTGATCGCCTTCACCTTGCCACCGATGCCCCGATAGCCAAAACCGCCGGGGACCAGGATACCGTTCGCCGCGCCCAGGATCTCCCCGGCATCGCCGTTCTCCAACACCCCTGCGTCAACCCAGTCGATCTTTACCGCTGCCCGGTGGGCAATGCCGCCGTGACAGATAGCCTCGTTGATGCTCTTGTATGCGTCCCGGAGTTCGATGTACTTGCCGACCACAGCCACCCGGGTCTGCTGCGTGGGATTGCGGCAGACGGACACCAGTTCCTCCCACTCTTTGAGGTCCGGTTTGCCGCAGACCAGCCCCAGGCGTTCCACGGCAATATCGGCAAAACCCTGGGCTTCGAGCATCAGGGGCACCTCGTAGATAGAATCGGCGTCCACTGCCTCGATCACCCCGTTCTTTTCAATGTCGCAGAAGAGAGCGATCTTGTCCTTGAGGTCTTTAGACAGGGGGCGTTCACTACGGCAGACGATGATGTCCGGCTGGATCCCGATGCTGCGCAGTTCCTTCACGCTGTGTTGGGTCGGTTTGGTCTTCAATTCCCCGGCGGCCCGCAGGTAGGGAATGATGGTGACGTGAATGTAGAGCACGTTCTCCCTGCCGATGTTGCTCTTGAACTGGCGGATCGCCTCCAGGAAGGGAAGCGACTCGATGTCGCCGACCGTGCCCCCAATCTCGGTGATCACCACATCCGGGCACTCCTCCACGGCGATCCGCTGGATCAGGTCCTTGATCTCGTTGGTGATGTGCGGGATGACCTGCACCGTGTCACCTAAAAAATCACCGCGGCGCTCTTTTTTGATCACAGAATGGTAGACGCGGCCTGCGGTGACATTGCTGGTACGTGTCAGGTTTTTATCGATGAACCGCTCGTAGTGTCCCAGGTCAAGGTCGGTTTCGGCGCCATCTTCGGTGACGAAGACCTCCCCATGCTGGTAGGGGCTCATGGTTCCCGGATCCACATTGATGTAGGGGTCGAACTTCTGCATGGAGACCTTACAGCCCCTGCTCTTGAGCAGTCGCCCCAGGGAGGCGGCAGTGATCCCCTTACCCAGCGAGGAAACCACTCCGCCCGTGACAAAGATGTACTTGGTCAAGTCTCTCCCTCCATTTTGGTCGTTGGCCAACAACCACCAATCGCTAAACGCCGTCTTGTGATCCAACCACTAACCAGCAAAATAGTCCAACACCACTACTTCAAGGGAACTCGGGATCGGTAACCAGGCGGACTCCCGCGCCCTCGAACAGAAAACAGGCTTGACCATACCAATTCACCTTCAAAGGAAGCGCCTCCTTTTCAAACTATTTCACGGGCTGATCGATCTCGTCATCTAGGTCGTCCTTATCCTCAGTGTCGCTGTCCGAATCGGCTTCATCATCCTCGAGCAGTTCTTTGTCAAGCAGCGGTTCATCATCCAGGTCGTCCCGGGTGATCGCCTTGGTAGGGCTGTCGTCATATTCGACCGACTTGTGCATCAAGCTCAACAGCGGCACCGGGCGCGCTCCCTTCTGGGGCGCCATCGTCCGCAGGCCCCAGCGTCCCTGGCCTACGCTGGTAAAGCGGGTATCCAGGTTGAGCCAGGTATAGAAACGTGCCCTGGCCGCGATCTGATCGTCCCGGTCAGCATAGAACCTGTTGGCAACCTCGCTTAGCAGCACCGAATAATGCAAGGGCTGCCCATTTGTTTTTAACAACCCATAGACAAAACCAAGGATCTTCTCCTTCTCTTCAAGGCTCTCAGCCTCCGGCAAACCAGATCTCCCCCCTTCAACTTTTACATTCTTTCCGGGGTTGTCACCCCCACCAGGTGTAGAGTGTTGCGCAGGGTAATCCTGCAGGCGTTGATCAGCACCAGCCGGGCCTGGCTCAAAGCAGGCTGGTCAGACAGGACGCGGCAGGTGGTATAGAATCCGTGAAACAGCGTGGCCAACTCGTTGGCATAGAAGGCCAGCCGGTGCGGTTCCTGGTGGAGGGCCGCATAGGCGATCTCACCGGGAAGCTCGGCAATCTTTTGGATCAGGGCCAATTCTGCCGGGTTTCTGAGCAGTGAGCAGTCGACCTGCGCTACAGGCGGCACCGTCTCCGCTTGCCTGAGGATGCTGCAGATCCGGGCATGGGCATACTGGACGTAATAGACTGGATTCTCACTGTTTTGCTCCCTGGCCAGATCAAGATCGAAGTCCAGGTGGCTGTCGGCGCTGCGCATGACAAAGAAGTAGCGGGCAGCATCCACTCCCACCTCGTCCATCAGGTCATGCAGGGTGACATACTCCCCGGTGCGCTTGGACATCCGCACCGGCTCGCCGCCTCTGAACAATCTGACCAGTTGCATAATGATCACCTGGAGGCGGTCCGGTTCTATGCCCAGGGCCTCCATCGCCCCCTTCAGGCGGGGGACGTGGCCGTGATGGTCAGCACCCCAGATATTGATCACCCGGTCGAAGCCCCGCCGGAACTTGTTCCGGTGGTAGGCAATATCCCCGGCAAAGTAGGTGGGAATGCCGTTGCCGCGGACCAGCACCTCGTCCTTCTCATCCCCGAACAGGGTGGAGCGAAACCACAGGGCGCCCTCCTCCTCATACAGGTAGCCGCTGGCCTGCAACTCCTTCAGGACTTCCTCGATCTCCCCATCATCATGCAGGGTCTGCTCTGAGAACCAATTGTCATAGTGTACCCGGAAGTCCGCCAGGTCCCTTTCCATCTGGAACAGCTTCTCCTTCAGGGCATACTTGACCAGCATCTCCCGGCGCAACAGGGGATCGACCCTCAGATACTTGCCCTTGACCTGGCCGACCAGGTTCTTCATACTTTCCAGCAGGTCCTGGCCGGGATACCCGTCCTCCGGAAACGGGACGTCCTGCCCCAGCAGTTGCAGGTAGTGGGCCTCCAGGGAACGACCGAAGGCCTCGATCTGGTTGCCGGCATCGTTGATGTAAAACTCTCGCTGAACATTATACCCGGCCGCGGCGAGAACGTTCGCCAGGGTATCCCCGAGGGCCGCCCCGCGGGCGTTGCCCATGTGCAGCAAGCCGGTGGGGTTGGCGCTCACAAACTCTACCTGGACATACTCGCCGCCCCCCAGGTCGGAGCTGCCGTAGCGCTCATCCTGGGCCTCCACCTCCGGCAGCACCTGGTAGTGCCAGGCCGGATCGAGATAGAAGTTGATAAACCCGGGGCCGGCCACCTCGGCCCGGGACACATACCCGGCAGGCAGGTTGACGAACTCCAGCAACACCTGGGCGATCTGGCGGGGGGAGGCCTTTTCTGCCTGAGCCAGAAGCAAGGCCAGGTTGCTGGCAAAATTCCCGTGAATACGGTCCCTGGGCACCTCCACCGCAAAGCCGGGCAGGTCACTGCAAGTGAGCCGGCCGTCCCGGCATGCCTCTTCTGCCGCCCGGATCAGCGCCTGGGTGATCTCTATTCTGATATCATCTAAAACCCCCATAGTTGGCTCCTTAATGGTCGGACTTCTATGACAACAAATGGTAGATTCCTGGCAGGCAACTATAACAAAACTGCTTCGACACCTGCTTTATTATTCCTCTCAGAGCCGGAGATTTCAAGTGGCTTTTTCCCGCTTCACCACTCTCAATAATGGTAGGGCTCCCGGCGCAGGATGCGAAAGGCCCGGTACAACTGTTCCAGGAGGACGACCCGGGCCAACTGGTGCGGAAGGGTGAGGCTGGACAGGGAGAGCCGCAGGTCGGCTTGGGCCAGTACGGCCGGCGACAGACCCAGGGTGCCGCCCAGCATGAATGCGAGTTCCCCATGTCTCCCGTCTGGCGCTTGGTGCTGGTCGAGCCAGGCGGCAAGGGCCTCGGAGGTGAACTGGTCTCCCCGTGAATCCAGGGCCACCAACAGGCAATCACGACCCGCTGAAGCGGGTGCCCGCAAGCGCCGCAACAGCCGCTCCCCCTCCCGCATTTTCACCGCCTGGCGCTGCCGGTCTCCGGAGGGCACTGGCTCGTCGTCAACCTCGATGATCTCCAGGCGGCTGTAACGCTGCAGCCTCTTGGCGTATTCCTCCTGGGCCAAGACAAAGCCGGGCTCCTTGATGCGCCCGACCGCCACGATCCTGATCATCGGGAAAGTGCTGAGTTATTGCTCATTTTACTTCACCGATGGCTACCCGCTCTAATGCCCCCGCTTCCTGAAGCGGTGGAATAAGAGCCGGGTGCCCTCTGGGCGCG
>PLQY01000023.1:11007-27519 GCA_003160265.1 Peptococcaceae bacterium
TCCCCCGGCGCTCCTGGAAACCGGAAGCGACAAGCTCCCCCAGGAAGCTGAGGGTGGCCTGGCGCCCGGGATGAGCAAACAACAGTTGCCCGGACGCAGCCAGGTTACCAAGGAGAATCCGGCCGACATAGGGGTTGCTCCGGGGGTTGTAGAGCACATCCGAGCCGATGATCCAGTCGAACTTCTCTCTGAGAGGCCAGTCGCGCCAGTCCCCCAGTTCGAAGACAACCCCCTCGATCCCGTTGCGCAAAGCGTTGCGGCTGGCTATCTTCAAAGCCTCCGGCTGATAATCGCTAATGGTCACGCGGGCACCCTTGCAGGCTGCCACCAGGCCGGGCAGGCCCAGACCGGCGCCCANNCTCCAGCACTTTGTCCCCGTTGAAATCGACCTGCTCCCAGATATATTGGGCCAGTCCCCGGGAGGCAGGCCAAAGCTCCGCCCAGTAAGGGATCTGGTCGTCGTCCTCGGGGTTGGTGACCAGGTCTTCCACGTTAGCCACGATTTCGAAAGAAAGCGATAAGCCCGGAAGGCAGTACTGCAGGTCACTGGTGCTGATCATGCTCTCCCCCCCGATCTCCTCCTATACCCGCACCACCAGCACGGCGCACAGAACGCCCAGCAAGAGCCCCACCGACGCCTCCAGGGGAGTGTGCCCCACCCCGTTCTCCCAGAGGAAGGAGTCGTCGGCGACCCCCTGCAGCCTCTCCTTCAGGACTCTCGTATGCTCGCCGACCACCTNNCCACCCGCCTCAGGGTGATGGCGTCGTAGATCACGATCCCCCCGAGCCCGGCGGCAACCTGAAAGACGGGCGAGGCCCAGCCAAGTTCCAGGCCCAGTGAGGCGGTCAGAGCGGCGACAACCGCGGAGTGCGAACTAGGCATGCCCCCGCTTTGGGTGATCCGCCACCAGGGGATCCGGTCGGATTCGGACCTGGCTGTGAACGGCTTCATCCCCTGAGCACAGATCATGCTCAACAGACTGGAGAGAATGTAATGGTCATGAAGGATCGGTGGCAGAAAACGCAGGCCCCCCCATAAAACCGTACTGATAATTGCTGCAATGTAAAACAATCGGCGCCTGGCGATTTCCAACGCTCTCGTCACGACACTCCCGGCACTCATAAATCTTCCTCATCCTTTCTCCCTCATCCATCAACTCGCTCACCGTCACGGGGACCAGCCCCTGTTCCAGCATACTTTCCAACAACTGCGGCAGCGCCTCCGCTAGGGCTGCAGCATTGCGCCGCACCCCCGGGCCATCATGGAACAGGATAATGGAGCCGGGGCGGACCCAGCGGGAAACTTTCTTGATGATGACTTTCGCCGGAGTCATGAAGAACCAGTCCAGCGAATCCAGGGACCACAGCACTACCTTTTGGTCGGACTTGCGCATCCAGTAATGGGAGACCAGGTTGGACATGCCCCACGGCGGCCGGAAGCAACGCACCGGAACGCCGGTCAGGCCTTGCAGCGTGGCTATCGACTCCTGGATCTCCAGGCGCGACCGTTTTGGCGACAGGAACCAGGGCGGAGAGTGATGCATCCCGTGGCTCCCCACCTCATGTCCCCTGGCCACAACCTGTTTCACCACGCCCGGATACCGGCGGGCATTTTCCGCCACCATGAAAAAGGTCGCCGAAACGCCCCATTGGGCCAGGATGTCCAGGATAAGGGGCGTATAAACGGGGTCCGGGCCGTCGTCAAAGGTCAGGGCAACCCTATTGCCCACACCCCCCTTACGCAGCACATCGCGACTCCGCCACCGGTTCCACAAATCGGGCAACAGCGCCCACACTGCTAACAATGCCAGAATAAGACCTTCGAATAACTCCAAGCCAATCGCAGCTCCCTAATCGACGTATTTTATTCTGCCGCCGAGAGCGCAAAACTTCTCAGCTACTTTTTCATAGCCCCGTTCGATCAACTCTGCCTGGCAGATCTCGGTCTCGCCCTCACCAGCCAGGCCGGCCACGATCAGAGCAGCTCCGGCCCGCAAGTCGGGGGCTTTCACCTGGGCTCCCAATAGCCGGGTCGGCCCCTCAACCACGGCCGAGTGCCCCTTGACCCTGATCTGGGCACCCATGCGCTTTAATTCGTCGGCCACCCGGAAGCGGTTATCGAAGACATTTTCACTGATCACACTGGTACCTTGCACCAGGCAGAGCAAAGCCATCATCGGGGACTGCAGATCAGTGGGAAAACCCGGGTAGGGCAGGGTCTTGATGTCCGTGGCCCGCAACGGGCCAGAGCGCCTGACAGTCAGGGAGTCCTCGCCCACTGCCACCTCCAGGCCCACATCCTGGAGCTTGGCGATCACCGGCTGCAGGTGCCGGATGATCACGTTCTCAATGGTCACCTCGGCGCCAACCGCGGCCGCAGCGATCATATAGGTACCCGCCTCGATCCGGTCCGGGATCACGCTAAAACGGGCACCACGCCCGCTATCGCAGGCACCTGCGGGTGCCCGGCCCGCTGAAGCGGGTACCCCGGCGCGGGCGCCTTCAATCTTGATCAGGTCGGTGCCGGCGCCCCTGATGGTCGCCCCGACGCCGCTCAGAAAACTGGCCAGGTCGACGATCTCCGGCTCCTTGGCAGCATTTTCCACGATCGTAGTTCCGGGGACACCGACCGCAGCCATCATGATATTCTCAGTAGCGCCCACGCTGGGAAAGTCCAGGTAGATCCGGGCGCCCCGGAGCTCCCGGGCTTTAGCGTTGATAAACCCGTGCTCCAGTTCCACCTCAAACCCCATGGCGCTCAAGCCCTTGAGATGGAGGTCCATGGGGCGGAAGCCTATGTCGCATCCCCCGGGGAGTGGCATCCGGACCTGGCCAATCCTGGCTGCCAGGGCACCCAGAAAGAGGTTGGAAGCCCGCAGCTTCTTGGCCAACTGGTAGGGCACGGCCACGGCCACCTTGTCCGGCCAACTGAGCAGCACCCGGCCCTGCTCCTGCCATTCCGCCCGCCCTCCCAGGGCTTGCACGATCTCCAACTGCCTCTCCACATCCGCGATACGCGGCACATTATCCAGGATCACTTCGCCCCCAGCGATGGCGCTGGCGGCAATCAATACTAGGGCGGCATTCTTCGCCCCGCCGATCCTGACCTTGCCGCGGAGTGTATTGCCCCCTTGGATTACCAACTTCATCAGATTTTAGGCCAAGGAAGCCCTTGCCTGAAACAAGCAAAGGGAGGAATTTTGGCCTGCTCCTCCTTCCGTGCTATAGAAAGCGGCGCTTTTTCCAGATGACTACCCCGGTCCGGGTATTCGACCCGATTTATTCCCGGTATTGATCTATTCTCGGTATTGCTGAATATTCCTTCATAAAAAGGAACTAACTGAAAATCTTCATCACAACAGCCACCGGATGCAGGAAGCCGGCTTCCGTATAGTTGTTAGCATACGGTGGGAGAATTATTCAGCGTTGCATATCGAGGGAGCGGTTTCCCCGCTCATGAGGCTCACGATGGTCAGATCGGGGACACAGCGTTGTAACCTTCGACAAACTGGCCGAGGATAATGCCGTAGGTCGCCATAAAGGCCTTGTCCATCGGCTCGCCGCGGTCCAGAGCATCGAGCAGCCGGGGGATACACCTCCTCCTCTCTCCTCTCCGGATTATACTAAAAGAAGGAGGGGCTTCAGTAAACTAATATAAACCATTATGGTGGTTGGTGGTTGGTGGTTAGGGGTTGGAACAGCGGTGGCCGGTGGCTTGTAGTCAGCAGCCAACAACGACCAAATTGCGGCTACTGCTGAGAGGAGCCCGGTATGCTCTGCTGCTGGGTCTGGGGTGGCTGGGGCGCCGATGATATGCTGCCCATACCCCCAAACCAGGCGAGCAATCCGATGCTGATCATGGCGACCAGGATCCACAGCACGACCTTGGTGAGAGCACGCCTCCTGCGTAAGACACTAAGCAATCGAGATCCCCTCCGGTTGTTTCAAGGTCAGGTACCAGATCTATTCTACCACAGATGACTACCCGCTTTAAACCCCCCACTTCCTCCGCATCCGGGCTACGCCCGGCCTCAAAAATGCGGAGTGCATACGAAGCGGTGGGATAAGAGCGGCTACGTCACTGTGTTCAACCGGCCCCATTCTTCACCACCCCCGTAAAAGCGTCACGATCAAGGTTGCCGGGGTTCACCTAGGGCGAGGTAGTACAGTGCCCCTTCCAGGCGCGCCTGGACCAGTTTGCAGGCCAGGGAGTATGGTCTCCCCAGGCCGCCGCCCGGCAGGGCGTCTCCCGCCAGGGCTGCCTGGGCGTGGCAGCCGCCGCCGCATAGAAAGCGCGCCCAGCAGGAGCGGCAGGCAGGTTTGGCAAACACGTGCGCCTGCCGGAACTGTTCCCGGAGGTCCGGGCGCGTGATCCCCCGGTCCAGGTCTCCCAGGCAGTACTCCGGATGCCCCACAAACTGGTGGCAGGGATAGAGCGACCCGTCCGGCGTCACCGCCAGGTACTGGTAGCCTGCGCCGCAGCCGGTAAGGCGCTGGGCGGCGCAGGGACCGCCCGGAAGATCCAATTGAAAATGGTAAAAAGAGATCCGGCAGCCGGCCTGCTCCTGGTCACGCAAGAAACGTGCCAACCGGAAATACTCCTCCCTGATCCTGGGGATGTCCTCCTCATGAAGGGCAAAGGGCTGCTCCGGGTCCGCCACCACCGGCTCCAGGGAAATACTCCGCGCTCCCAGGCCTGCCAGGTAGCGGACATCCTCGGTAAAATCCAGGTTCCGGCGGGTGTAGGTGCCGCGTACGTAGTGTTCCTGGCCTGCAGCCCGCTGGAAATAATCCTGCAGGCGCCGGGCAACTACAGCAGCGGTGCCCCTGCTCTCAGAGGTCTGATGCCGGATGTCTGATGCGGGAACAGCTGCCGGCTGCAAGAAGCCGGGCGCCGGGCGCCCGCTNNGGCGCCCGCTTTCGTACGCGGCCGGGTTCAATCCGGCGCGGTTGGCGCGGCGGAAGGTGTCGTGAACATCCGGGCGCCCGTCGCAACTCAGCACCAGGCCGAAGTTGTGGTCGAGCGTGAAAGAACAGACATCTTCATCGAACAGTAAGGTGTTGGTGGTCAGGGTGAACTTCCAGTTCCGTTCCGGACCCCGGTCCAGGGCATAAGCCACCCCATCCCTGATCCCTGCCTGGTTGAGCAGCGGCTCGCCCCCGAAAAAATCCACCGCCAGGTGCCGGTGGCTGGAGGATTTCAAGAGAAAGTCCAGGGCGGCCCGGATCACCATCCCGGGCATGATCTCCCGTCCGGTGCGCACCTGGCCCGGAACAAAGCAGTAGCCGCAGGACATGTTGCAATCATGGGAAACATTGAGACAGAGGGCTTTCAGGTCCGGCCCGGTCCCCGGGGCATAGCGTTCCCACCCGGGATCCGGCGTGAAGAGGTGGCCGGCCTCATGCAGGGCCTCTACCTCTGCTGCAGCAGCACTCGCTTTCTCCTGTCCGTAAAGCTGGGCTGCCTCCTGAATGCTCTGCCGCCAGTCGCCGCTATCCTGAAAGAGGCGCAGCAGACCCTGGGCCACGGCGTCCAGTTCATGGAGCGACCCGCTGTTGACGTCAAAAGCCAGGCAGCGGTCCTCGGCTTGGATCAGCTTTACTTCTTGGAAATTCCACAAGTCTGGTTACCTACGGTGCAGGAAGTCTTGCAGGCAGACTGGCAAGATGTCTGGCAGGCACCGCACTCCGGCGTCAGCAGCGGCTTTCTGAGACTGCCCGCCACGATAGTTCTGATGTGTCCGGTCTTCTTCATGCTCCGGCCTCCCTACAGGATGGATGATATCCCTCGCATCCGGGCTAACGCCCAACATTACCATCATACTGCTCATTTTCCTCTATTATGAACCTCCCCTCCTCATTTTTCAACCAGGTGGAGTTTTCTGTCCGGGCTTTCCGTCTCGCAGGTAGGCGTTGATCAGCCGGTCGAGCCGCTCGGAGAGCTGCAGCAGTTCCTTGCTGTTCAAAGGTTCGACTCGGCCGCGGCGCTCCATTTCCTGCCTCAGTTGCTCGATCTCCTCCAGAAGACTGCTCCTATTCATCCAGGCACCCCGAAAGTTCCAGCATCATGCTGCACTGTACGTGAAATTCTATCTCAATCTATGATCAGGAACTTGCTTTCATTACGGACAAATTGTCCGATTTTTCATCCCTCGCCATCGATCCGCCGTCGCCCTGCGCCGGCTAGCCATGCTTTTCCATACCTAGTTCCCATTCTGTGATATAATTTGTTGTAAATAGTTCGGGGAGAGAACTGGATTTCTTCGAACTCCCCTATGGCCAGACCGAGGTACTCTGATGGACCGGGAGCACATCATTTAAAGTCCCGGCAATCTGTAAGGAATGGCGACAATTGTTAATTGCTGTGCAGAACAAAATCAGTTAAATTAGTAAAGACAGATTCGAAAATATAGCTTCAGGTGAACAACACGCCTTCTCACATCGCAGAAGGCAGCCATCAGGCCAGATGCTCTCCCTCCTCCGCATCCGGGCTTACGCCCGGCCTTGTACTCCGCATCCAGGCCTTAAGGCCTGGATGCGGAGGAAAGAATGCGGAGCACCAATCCAAGCGGAAATCGCTCTCGCTTCTCCAAAAAAAATCATCTTCAGACCATTGAAACAAGGAACTTTTTCCGCAGAAAGAGTGTCTAATAGTATGAGGAGAGCCGGGCAGCCGGGAGTGAAGCCTCCTTGAATTCAAAACCACAAGTGAACAGTCCAGGCCTCGGGGTGATAGACTCCAGGCTACTTATCCGCCAGGCTCAGGCTGGGGATCTCAGGGCTTTTGAAGAGCTGGTGGTCATCTATCAGGATAAGATAGTGACCATGAGTTATTACCTGACGGGAAATCAGGCAGATGCCCAGGACCTGGCGCAGGAAGTGTTTGTGCAGGCATACACCAAGCTCAGGAGTTTCCGTCAGGAAGCAGACCTGGGTAGTTGGTTGCACCGGATTGCCATAAACATGTGGTCAAACATGCGGCGGCGCCAGAAGTTCCCCAACCTGTTGTCCCTGGACGACCCGGTGCAGACCGGCGAAGGAGAGTTTACCCGTTTAGTGGCCTCAGATGACCCGGCAGGGGACCCGGAAGAGGCGTTTGAGGGCAAGGAACTTCAGGAATCGGTACGGCAAGCCCTCCGGAGCCTGTCCGAAGAGTTTCGTGTCGTCCTGGTGCTGCGAGAGATAGAGGGACACAGTTACGAAGAGATCGCCAGGATCACCGGGTGTTCGCTGGGGACGGTCAAGTCCCGGATGAGCCGGGCACGGCAGGCCCTGAGGGAAATAATTACAGGCCAAAGTCAGCACCCTTAAACAGGATTATCATATACAGGATTATCATATAACAGAATCATAGAGAAATCCGGCCTTGAGGGACGGCCAATTCAATCGTAGGGATGTGAACGTGATGGGGCGCAAGACCGAAAAGACCGCCGGGCGATCCGGAGCAATCAGTTGCCGTCGGGCGCGGGAGTATTTTTACGGCTTTGCTGGCTGCGCGTTGAACAGCGAAGACGGGCACAACCTTTCCCATCACGAGGAGTCATGCCCGGCCTGCGGCCCTGAATTCAAGGAGTGGCGCAGACTGCGCAGCGCCCTGCAGAGCAACGGGGAAAATGCGGCCGCAGATTTCAAAGCCGGGGTGATGGGGCGCATCAGGGAAACCAGGCAGGAGCCGGCAACTAAGCGCTCCGTAGTCTGGGGCGTGGTCTGGCAGCATGGCTGGGCCAGGGGCCTGGCTGTGGCGGCCGTAATCCTGATCATGCTGTCCGGCGCGGCGAAACTGCCGGCGGGGGAGAGCCTGATCGCTCACCTGACCAGGCAGGTCTACATCGCCTTCAACACCCAGCCTGCCACCAGCCCGACCCAGCCGGTCACACCGGCCGCAAGCCAACAACCGGGTACCACCAGTTCTGGCAGCGCCATACATCCAACCAGGACAAATACACCTGTAACATCTACGTCCAATAACGGAGTTCCGAAGACGCAGCCTGTGCAGCCACAGGCGCAGCCAAAGACAGGCGGCAACAACGGGACCCAGGTAGCCGTCAAGGTCCCGGGTAGCCCGGGTTCGGGCGGGTTCACTGTCAGCAACAAGCCGCTGGTGATCACCACCACCACGCTCAAGCTCGCCGTGAACGACCTGACTCAGGCCAACAGCACCGCTCTGAGTATCGCCGCCAACTACGGGGCCGGCCTGACCTCGGAGGAGTCAGCCCAGAACGGACAGTCCAACCTGTTGTTCCTCAACTTTACCGTTGATCCTTCGATGGTAAGCGTCTTTCTGGACCGTCTGAACAGTCTGGGCAGTGTGGTCAGCGAGGAAAAGACAAACGATGATGTCACCGGCAATTACAACAGCACGCTGGAAGCTTACAACGCCCTGCTGGCCCAGCAGCAATCAGCAACGGATAACAGCGGCCAGTATACCAGCCAGATCAACTCTCTGGAGTACGAACTTCAGAACTGGAGCGACGCCTCCGGAAAACAGGTGGTCCTGCTCTGGCTGATGCAGTAAACCCCGCCCATATTTGCGGGTACCCGCTTTAGCGGGCGGCGAATGCGAAAGATACATAAGCAACAAGCAGGGACGTCAAAGGCGCTCCCTGCTTGTTGCTTATCCGGGCCAGGTTTCAATTTCCAGTGTTCGGTGCGCTCTCGCCCCTAACCTCGCTACTTAAAATGCTGTTGTGAAAGTCAAGCCTGCCGGATTACCTCCAGCAGGCGGTTGACGGCAGCAGCAGACTCACCGCGGGTCAGGAAGACAAACGGCGCAAACTCCTGTGGAGATCTCCCTCTAAGGATTCCCGCGTTGTATAACTTGAACACGGACGCCTGCGCCCAGACGGGGATCTGTGTCCAGTCATTCCATGATGGCGCCGGGCCAGCAGCATTAGCGGCCGCAGGGGCGAAGATCTTCACGGCGTGGTCCAGGAGCACTGCAGCCTCGGCCCTGGTGATCGGGGCATCCGGCCTGAACGTATTGTCCGGATAGCCTACAACTAAACCTTGCTGCACAGCACACTCAACCGCCTGCATCGCCCACTCGGGGATGGCTCCGGCATCAGAAAAGCGCACCGGCCCGCCGGTGTCCGACCAGCCCAGCGCCCCGGCCAGCAGCATCACAAACTCGGCCCTGGTGATCGGGGCATCCGGCCTGAACGTATTGTCCGGATAACCCGCAACCAGGTGCTGGGCGAGCAGGGCATCCACATCGGCCTCTGCCCAGTTGCCATTCAGATCGCTCAGGCTGGCGCCGGTCCGGGCGGGAATGGTGATAGACTCACCGCTCACCCCGCCGGTGCGGGAATCGACAGCCACCATCCGGGCAATCAGGCCCTGCTGGCCGGCCTGGACCGTAGAGCCGCCGGCAGTGTCCGAGACCGGCGCGGAACCCTGAGCCGTATCGCTCTCCAACTGGAAACGATAGAGGAAGCGCTTTCCCGGCGTCACCGGCACTGTCTGCCGGCTCTCGCCAGGCAGGTAGAGATAGAGCCGGTCGGCGGAAGTGATGCCGGAGAGAATCACGTAATCATGGCGCCAGGGAGCGGCCACCTCCAGGGTCGGGGCCGTCGCCCAGGGTCCCATCCGGGCAAACACGGCGGCCAGCAGTGGCAGGCCGCTCTCGTCGGCCTGCAGGGGCGTCACCGTAACCTCCTCGCCGCCCACCAGGTCTTCAGGGGCGACCAGGTAACCGTTCTTGGTCACCATGGTCCGGTCCGTCAACCGGTAAGCTCCTTTGTCTGTCGTCAGCGTCTGCTGGGAGGAGTTGTAGCTCTCGAAGGCCTCCGTCTTTTCCGGGTCGGCTTCCGCCAAATCAAGGCGCCAGATCTGGCCCGATCCGGGGCCGAGGTAGAGGCGCGCCCAACTTCCCGGCTCCACTGCATTCATCCCGGCAGGCAGGCCCCAGCGGAAAACCTGGGTATCTTTGGAGAATTGGAGGTCGTGGAACTCCTTGCTGTCATCGATCAGGTCGAGCGAACTCTGATCGGCGCTGACGTCGACCACCTGGCCATAGAGCACCTGGCTGTATACAGACAGGGACAGTATTTCCCGGGTTTGCGGCAACAGCACCGCAATGGCATGCTGTCCGGGGCCGAGATCCGACAGCCCCGCCGCCTGACCATCGAGCTGCACTGATATTCCTTGGCCTACCTCATAGGTACTGCCGCTGCTCAGGGTAATCGTCTGGGCAGCCGCATCGACGCTGGTGATAGTGCCCACCGCCAACTGGCGGATTGCCCCCATGTACATGACCGCTCCGCTGTCCGGAGACAGCATCAGTTTCAACCTGAGGCCCGGGAGCAGCTTGTCCCAGGCCGGGCTGCTCCCGGCCCCAAAAGGAATGTCCGCCGGATCGGCGTCGACGATCTCGTCAAGGTAGGCCAGGGATGCATCGGGAGCAAGCGTCAGGGGCTGATTGGCGCCTACCAGGAACACCTCCTGCCGCTCCAGGTCGACCCGGTCGAGGTAGCCATCCACCTCCTTGCAGACCACATTTGCGCTCCAGACGGTTTGAGTGCTGGGGTTGATCACCGCCTGGACCTCGCCCCCCGGAGGCAGCTTCCCCGGGTCATTCAGCACGGACCCGTTGACCGTGAGCCGGCTGCTCGCTCCCGGAGCGAGCAGATATCCACCTGAACGGTCAGCAGGATTGATCTCGGTAAACATCGAGCTTTCTCCCACATCGACCAGTTGCACCCCCGGGGCCTGCCAGGTGAGACCGGCCAGATAGGCATAGGACGGGCTGGCGGTTGCTGCCGGCGGCAGGTAGATGTCTGCCCCGCAGATGCTATTCTCCCCCGCCGATTGGCTCTGTGAGCCGCCGGTGGCAGCCGCGGCGCCGCGCCCAGAGGGCACCCGGCCCTGGGGCGGCCAGTTCACGATCTGGCCGTCCTGTTCGAAACTGATCTGGGCACTGTCCAAGCTGATCTCGCTTCCAGAGGCCAGGGTCACTGTCTTGGAAACTGACTGCACCACGTCCCGGACCAGGGGCTGACCGTAGACCAGCGCATAATCCTGGGACGTGCTGGAGGCGCCCGGTACCGTGTTCTGGATAATGCTTGTCCCTTTCACGTAGATAGTATAGGTTCCCGCCTCCGGCCGGGGGATGTAGACCTCCTCCACATTGTTGACGTCATCCGGTTTGCCCCCTGTCAGGAAGGCGTTGCCCAGCCATAACTTGCCGCCCGGATCCTTTACCACCAAGTCCAGGTTGTTCACCAGCGGGTGAACGGAGCCCGGCGCTGCAGAGGGATCGGTCCAGGCCAGGGTGGCTTTGAAGGGCGACCCGCTCCCCGGCGCCTGGTAGGTACAGGTGCGCACCCCCCCATCGGTTACCCCGTCCCGGTTGTCCACGAACTCGAAGGTTTTTTCATGCAGGGCCAGGACCGTGCCCCCCAGGTCGAGGATCCCAAAACCATCGCTGCCATCGCTGCTGGGGCCCGCTTCCGGAGTGCGGGCGCCACAGATCAGGGCTGCCTTGAGCAGGGCTGCGGTCGGCTGAAGCACCTGCTCGTATTTCATCAAGTATTCCCGCAGCAGGGCGGTGCTGCCGCCTGCCACCGCCGCCGCCATGCTGGTCCCCTCCATGTAGGTGTAGTAGCCGCCCCCCAGGTCGAACTCGGACGTCACCAGGCGGGCCTTGGCCGAGATCACGGCCCCGGGCGCCAGCAAGTCCGGTTTCAATCGACCATCGCTGGTGGGGCCGCGGCTGGAAAAGTCACAGACCTGGCTGCTGTCCACCTGTTGAGGGTTGAAAGCCGGATACGGGGTCTGGCTGGCGCCAACTACCAGAGCGTTTTTGGAATAAGCCTCCGGGGTCAGGCTCCCGGCCTGGGACCCATTGTTGCCGGCGCTGTATATCACCAGAAAATCCGGGTTTTCCCTAATGAAGTGGTCGGTCTGGGATGCCGTGTCCTGATAGCCGGTACCGGCGCCGCCCCAGCCGTCCACGTGAATACGGACCCCGGCTTCATAGGCCGGCTCGAACAGGTCTTCGAGATCCGGCGGCGGGTCCAGTTGACCTTGGCTGTCGATCAGGCCCTGGAAGTAGATGCTGGCCCCAGGCGCCACGCCCTGATACCGGCCCGAGGAGGCGGCGCCGGTACCGGCGATGGTGGCCGCCATGACGGTGCCATGGCCGCTCTGATCTGCAGCCACGGGCACTCCCGCCCAGGACCGCAGCATGACCACCTTGGGCATCTTGCCGGGCACACTGGCCAGGTCCGGGTGGATGTCATCCGTCGACCCGATATCCAGTCCGGTGTCGGCCAGTCCGATGATCTGACCGTCTCCGGTCAGGCCCTGCTGCAATGGAGACAGCCAGCCGGTCACACCCAGCGGCGTGGCTGCCACCAGGTCGCACGCCCGGTCGTTCATCAAACTGTAGCTCGTGGCCGGTTCGATGTAGACAACTTCGGAAAGCTGCGACAGGTCTTCGAGGTGGGCATAGGAAAGCTGCACCTGCAGGACCCGGCCGGGATCGGTTCCGCCGCGCTGGACAACACCGCCAAAGCGGTAGACCGCCTGAGCGACAGACACCTTGTCTTCAGGCTGAAACACGGTGACGTCGACGGAGATGGACTTCTCCCGGTCCGGGGATTGTTCACTGCTGACCAGGGACGGCGCCAGGCGCGCCGACGGGGCGTACGCCTGCAGGGCGCTGCCCGCCACCCTCTGCGCAGCAGCCAGTTTGTCCGGGGGCACCCGTACCAGGATGCTGTTCCCGCCCAGCAGGTCTCCCTGCTCCACCCCCAGCCGGGACAGAGACGCCAAGATATCAGCCGGCTCCGGCATCCCAGGCCCGGCCGCAGGAGATAGATGCAGCAGCATCACCTCGCCAGCAGCCAGGCTGGCGCTGTCGCTCAGGCCAGCCTGGCTGCCCCGGTGCTGCTGAGTTCGGAGGCCGCCCTGGCCATTGCTGGCCACTCCTCCATCCCGATTGGACAGGACTAACGTTCCGGCTACCAGCAGTAAGGCCAGGATCAGCACGGCACTAAGTTTTAGAAGGCGTTTCAAAATGCAGCTGCCGTCTTTCAATGAGATCCCCCCTCCCCGGAACAGAAGCCCCGCGCCAGCAAGCCGGCGACCGGCAACGATGTTCGCTTCGATCGCCACACAAGCCTCTTGCTTCTTGCCTCTGACCTCGGCTATTCGGAGACATCCCCCGAAGGGGGCGTGTCCCCATTACTGTTTCCGCCCTTTGTCAACACCAGGCCTATGAACCGGGGCAGCACCAACAGGCGCCGCCAGCGGGCCGGCTCCTGGAAGGCCCGGTACAGCCATTCCAAACGGAGCCGCTGTATCCATGCGGGCGACCGGCGCAGCCTGCCGGAGATCACATCGAAGCTCCCCCCCACTCCGACCGCCACCGGCGATCCCAGGTCACGGCGGTGGTCCCGGATGAAGTACTCCTGCCTGGGGAAGCCCATGCCCACCAGCAGCAGGTCAGGGCGTGCCGCCCGGATCCGGTCGAGCACCGCCGGCAGTTCCGCTCCGGTAAAGTATCCATGGCCGGTCCCCACCACCTGAAGGCCGGGGTGCCGCCGCTGCAGGTTGACGGCAGCCGCTTCGGCCACACCGGGCGCTCCACCCAGCAGGTACAGATGCCACCCGGCATCCACCGCCCGGATGGCCAGCGCCTGGATCAGGTCAACCCCGGTGACCCGTTCCGGGAAGCGGCTACCAAGGCGCTTACCGGCCCAGAGGATCCCGTGACCGTCCGGCACCACCAGGTCGCCCCGGTTCAACAACCCCCAGACGGCCGGGTCATTCCGGGCCTGCATAAGCATCTCCGGGTTCAGGGTGATTACCTGGCGTGCCTGGCATCCCTCCGCAGATCCTGCCTGATGCCCGCCCTGCTCGATCCAGCCGGCGATCGCCGCCACGGATTCTTCTAATGTGAAAGGGTGAACACCCACCCCCATGATATCGAATTTCTCTTTCAGAGACCTGGTCAAACCGCTCACCCCAACGACTAACTGCCAACCATCATTTTTTCCAACATCACCGCTGCCTCGGCCCGGATCATGATCTCGTTCGGGCGGAAAGTGCCGTCCGGATAACCATCGATCCCGGCGGGCGACAGGCGGGCGATAGCCCCGGCTGCCCAGAAACTGCTGCTGACATCCGTAAAGCTGGTCTTGGATGCCCTGCCGCTGTCCTGTAAGGGAAAGGCCTTATCCAGCAGCACCGCTGCCTCGGCCCGGCTGACCCCCTGCCCCGGACGGAAGCTGCCGTCAGGATAGCCCTGCAGGTATCCTGCCGCCTTGGCCGCCCCGATAGCCCCGGCTGCCCAGTAACCGGAGGGCACGTCCGGAAACACGGATGTGCCGGAGCTGGGAGCAAGGTGCTTGGCCAGGGTCAGCATCACTGCCATATCCGCCCTGGTAACTTGGTCTGACGGGTGAAAGTTGCCGTCCGGATAGCCGGAGATGATCCCCCGCGCCTTCAGGTCCGACACGGCACTGGCAGCCCAATGTCCGATCAGGTCCGGGAAGGGCGCCCCCCCCTGAAGCGCTTGCAGGTCCTGGGATACCAGGTCGAGGCGCGCCTGAAGGCTGTCCAGTTGCTGGTTCTGGGCCTTGAAAAGCTGGTCCAGGTGCTGCTGCAGAGAACTCGCTGAGAGCACCGGGTCAGCCGCCGTCCCCGGGTCACCGGCCGGTTGGTCCAAAGCCTCCGCAGACTTGGCCAGCCAGGTGCGGGCCGGCGCCAGGCACACCAGGAACAGGATGGCTGCGCAGAAAAACAGCCACCGCCATCTCTTCCGCTTGTTCATGTCTCTCCCCGGTTGAACCCACACAGGTGGAAATGATGACACCGTCTCTTCCAATTATCCATCGCTCCCCGGTTGCTGCCCAACGCACGCGGGGCACATCTCCATCCTGCGTGCGCAGACGGGGGAAACTTCTGGGCCGGATCACGTCCAAGATTTGAACTTCGACGCTGTCTTCGCTAAACCCTGCCTGACCACAACAGGTAAACCTTAAAAGCAAATAAGAAATAAGCCTGACACTCCAATTTCTGCCAGGCGATCGACTTTCGTTACCTTCTTTTCCACAGATGGCTCGGTCGCCCTCAATCAAGCCCGTCCAGTTCATCCGGCAGTTGACGGGATGGAGTCGAGCCATACTCCCGCAACACCTGATAGAGGGTCTTGGCCTGGGCGGCGGGAATGCTCCGCTCCGGCACCGCCAGCACCTCCACCTCGGTGGTCTTGCGCCCCCAGGTCAGGCTGACCAGGTCGCCGACCTTGACCTCACTGCCCGGCTTGGCCGGGCGACCATTGACGCTTACCCGCCCCGCATCGCATACATCCTTGGCGTTGGCCCTGCGTTTGACCAGGCGGCTTACCTGCAAAAACTTATCGATCCGCAAGGGGCATCGCTCCCCTCCAAGATAAGAAAAGGCTCCTCGCCGGAACCCTGATCATGCTTTCAGCCCCTTTTTAGTCAGGAAAACGAATTGAACCGCATAAAACAATATAGACCTGCTTCATCACCGGATGGCTCCACAGGCTGATGGCATATCCCAACTCCCGGGAAAGACGGCAGCTCCGCGCCAGCAGGCGGGCGCTCGTCAACGATGTTCGCTACGCACACCCAACAATAAAGCTATTAGCAGATTGAGTCTCTGAGCGCCTTGCCGGCCCTGAATGCAGGTACGCGGGTGGCAGAGATCTGGATCTCTTCGCCAGTCTGCGGATTGCGTCCAGTACGGGCAGCCCGGTCGCGCACTTCAAAGGTGCCGAAGCCCACGAGCTGTACCTTATCACCCTGTGCCAATGCCCCTTCAATAACGTCGAACACTGCGGTAGTGACCTTTTCCGCATCCTTCTTGGTAACTTCAGCCTTTTCCGCCACGCTACTAACCAGTTCAGCCTTATTCAAGCCAGATACCCTCCTTTGCAATTTTTGAATTTAGGCTACCTAATTCGCCAGAAGCCTTGTAACTCCTGCTAAATTGCAGGGATGTAAAAAATATTTTTCCTCACCAGCAAAATATTAGCATATAATTACTTATCTATACATTATTGGTATTTGGTCGTTTCCTGCAACTTGACCTCGTCCCAGATGGCATCCAAGTCTTCCAGGGACAGTTCGCTCATATTCAGTCCCCTGTCGATAACCCTGGCCTCAATCCCCTGAAACCTTCGCATGAACTTGTCCACTGCAGCCCGCAACGCCTCCTCCGCATCCACTTTCAGCAGCCGGGCAACGTTTACCACCGTAAAGAGCAGATCGCCCAACTCCTGGCGTACGGCATCCTCGTCTCCCGCCGACCGGGCTGCCTGCAACTCCTCCCACTCTTCCACCAGTTTGAGGGAAGCGCTGCCGGCATCAGGCCAGTCAAAACCGGCCAGGGCGGCTTTGCCCTGCACCTNNACACCCGCAAGAGGGTACCCGGGCGGGTACCATCCGACTCTGTTCCTTCAGTCTGCTTGATCGCCTCCCAGTTACGCACCACCTGCGCGGCGCTGTCTACCTGGGTGGCGCCGAAGACGTGGGGATGGCG
>PLQY01000095.1 GCA_003160265.1 Peptococcaceae bacterium
CGCCGCTGGTATAGCGGTCGAGGCGGTGGACGATGCCGGGGCGCAGGTAACCCCCGATCCCGGACAGGTCCGGGCAGTGATCGAGCAGGGCATTGACCAGGGTGCCCCGGTGGTGCCCGACCGCCGGGTGCACCACCAGCCCGGCCGGTTTATTCACCACCAGCAGGTCCTCGTCCTCGTAAATGATGTCCAGGGGGATCGCCTCCGGAAGGAGGGCGACCTCCTCGGGCGGGGGAACGGTCATCCGGATCAGATCACCCGCCCGCAGCCGTAAACTGGGGCGCGCCTGCCGGGCGTTCACCAGCACCAGGCCTTTGTCCATCAGGCGCTGTACCTGGCTCCTGCTCAGAAACGGCTCCTGTCCGGCCAGGAAATGATCCAGGCGCTGACCCGCCGCCTCCGGGGACGCTTCGAAACTGTAGCTGGCTTCACTGGTCATGAAGCCTCATCATCCTTCCCGCCTCGCCGCGGAAACAGCAGCAAGTAAGCCAGCAGAGCAGTGCCGATGCAGATGAAGGTATCCGCCAGATTGAAAACAGGCCAGGCCCGGAAATCCAGGAAGTCGATCACGTATCCGGTATGCAGGCGGTCCGCCAGGTTGCCCATGACTCCCCCAGTCAGGAAGGCGAGGGCGAGGTTCAGAAAAAGGTTGCTCCGGCCCAAATAGAAACTGGCCGCCACCATCACAACCAGCAGGACCAGGCCCAACAGCACGAACTGATCCCCGTGGTGAGCCAGGATGCCAAAAGCGCCGCCGGGATTCTCCACGTAAGTGAGCAGGAAGATGTGAGGCATGACCGTGACCGATTCCCCCGGGGTGAGATACCTGACGACCAGCCACTTTGACAGCCGGTCAAGGGCGAAGACAGCCAGCGACACTAAAAAGTACAGCCCCAAAAAGGTTACCCCCTTTTAGATCTCCTCTCCGGCCAGTTGTTCCAGGGCCTCTCGATCCTTAGCGATCAAGGCCTGATACGTCCTTTCCAACCGGATGGCCATCTTCTCCGCCGTCAGGCCCTGGGCCCTGGCGATAGCGGCCTCTCCCATGCGCCTGCGGAGCGCCTGGTTCTGCAGCAGTTCACAGATGCGATCCGCAAACATCTCTTCAGAATCGCAGAGGTAGCCGTTGACACCGTCATTGACGATCGCCACCGACCCGAAGGCAGACCTGGCCACCACGGTCAGGCCGGCAGCCATCGCCTCCGCCAGTACCAGGCCCTGGGTCTCGGTAACAGAGGGAAAGACGAAGATGTCCGCGCTTTTACAAGCGCCGGCCACCTCCTCGTGGGACAGGCGTCCGGTTAACGCCAACTTATCGGCGATCCCCATTTCCACCGCCAGTTGGCGCAGATTTTCCTCATCCGGCCCGCTCCCCGCCAGCACCAGGGTCACGTCCCGGTCAACATGCAGCACTCTGCCAAAGACCCTGAACAGGGAGCCCAGGTTCTTCTCCTTGCTGAGCCGGCCCACAAACAACAGGATCTTCTCTTCCGGGGCAATTCCCAACCGGTTACGGAGAAAATGCCGGTCGCCTTCTTCAAACAGCTGGGTGTCGATGCCGGTGGAAATGGATACAATTGGTACTACAACGCCGTAACTCCGTAAGAGCTTTTCGATCACCCCGGTGGGAGTGATCACCAGGTCACAGTTGTTGCAAAACCGGGTGGCGATGTAAACCATCATCTTTTGCGTCAGGCGCCTGGCAAATGGAAAATAATGCACGTACTGATCATACAGAGTATGGTAGGTAAAGACAAGGGGAAGCTCCAGGCGCCGCGCCATCGAAGCGCCCACGTGCCCGAGGAAAAATGGGGAGTGAACGTGAATCAGATCGAGATGTAGGTCGCGGACGAACTTCCCGGCCCCTATAGACAGCGGCATACCGATATAGAATTCCGGGTAGAAAGGCGTGTTAAACGACGGGAAGCGGTACACGTCCTGGTCAACCGAGTCCTTGCAGCTGGGGTAGTTGGGGGCGAAAACTTCAATAAAATGCCCGCGGCGGCGGAGCTCGCGGGAGAAAGTGTCTATCGACTGCACCACACCGCTGACATAGGGCCTGTAGCTATCGGCAAAATATCCCAGTCTCATGGTCTCACCAGATCAAGCTGGCCCTCCGGTCGGCCTCTCGTCGTCCCTGCCTCGCAGGTCCTGGTAGAACACCCCGTCCCGGTCACGCCGGTATGGTATCTTCTCCACATCACCGTCCACATCATGAAGATGCTGATCCTCACTATGGCGCACGGTATCCGATGAGGTGCCATACCTGGCGACATCCCCCCAGCTATCCTCTCCATCATACTCGTTGCCCGTGGAGTCATCCTCCCCCGGAATCCCTCCAAATGGCATGGATATAACCTGTTCCTCCACCGGTCGTACCCTGTCCTTGTCCCGGGCGTCTACCACTTCCTGGCAATTGACGCAGAACACGGACGCAGGCGCCGCCGCAAGCCTCTCCTCGGGAATCCTGGCCCCGCAGTGCCGGCACGTCCCGTAAGTCCCCCCGGCAATCCGGGCCAGAGCCTCGTCGAGCTTGGCAAGTTGCACCTGCCCCCGGTCCCGGAGGCCGATGTCCTTGCTACGCTCGAAGGTCTCCGTCGCGATATCTGCCGGATGGTTGTCGCAGACTGACAATTCGGCCAGGGCATCCCGCTGGCCCGCTCCCTGCAGCCCTTCCTCGAGGCACCCCAGCATCTCCTGCTCCCGGGCACGTTCCTCCTCCAAGCGTTGACGAAAATATTGCAGCCGATCCTGGTTCAAAACTGAGTGCCCCCATCCTCTATAAGTTTCAAACGCCGCGTACGTTGAGCTGCAACTGCACCAGGTGCACGATCTCGGCGATGAAACTGCTCATCCCCGGCAGGTTCAGCACCATCAACCGCTGCAGCACGATTATGACCACCGCGCTGAGNNGGTGAAACCGAGCGCAATCCCCAGGCCCCGGGCCAGCCCCGACATGAAGTTGATGTAGAACAGCCGCCACGGCCTGTTCAGCAGCTCGACATACTCCGCCAGTTTCATTCGCTCCAGGTTGAGCGAGAGCTGCTCGATCCGCTCCTTCAAGGCGTTGATGAGGCCCGGCCCGACATCCTGCACAAAAATACCCCTGACTTAATTCTTCCCCAAACAGTGCTAAGTAATGAGTGCTGAGTCTTTTCACTCATCACTCGATACAACCTCGCGGCAGCGCCGGCACAGGAGGGGATGATCGGAAAACTGCCCGACTGAGGTGTCGTAGAGCCAACAGCGGGTGCATTTCCGACCGCCGGCCTGCTGCACGCAGATCTTCAACCTGGCGCCGCTGTCCGCCACCGCCCCGACCGGCGCCGCCTCCCAGACCTCATGAACCTTGATCCCGGATACGATCAGCAGCTTCTTCAACTCCGGCTCGATCTCCTTCAACAACCCGGCAGACTCCTCGTTCTCCGGGTACAGGGCCACCTCCGCCTCGCTGGAGGCGCCGATCAGCTTCTTCTTCCGGGCATCTTCCAGTGCTCTCGTTATCTCCTCGCGCAGGTCCAGGATATGGTTCCACCTGGCCTCCAGGTCCGGGTCCAGCAGTGATCGCTCCACCTTTGGCCAGTCAGCCAGGTGCACACTCGGACACTGCTCCTTGGCGCCTGGCAGATACCCCCAGACCTCCTCGGTGGTAAAGGAGAGCAGCGGGGCCAGCATCCGGGCGAGGGCGCCGGCGACCTCGAAGAGTACGGTCTGAATGCTCCGCCGCTCCCTGGAATCGGCGCCGAAGCAGTAAAGGGCATCCTTGATCACATCTAGGTAGAAAGAACTCAGGTCGACCACGCAGAAGTTGGACACTGCGTGGTAAACCACATGGAACTCATAGTCGTCGTAGGCCGCGGTCACCCGCCGGATCAGTTGGTGCAGCCTCATCAGCGCCCACCGGTCCAGTGGATTCAAGCCCTGGAATGGGATAGCATCGCGTCCGGGGTCGAAATCGTACAGGTTCCCCAGCAGGAAACGGAAGGTATTGCGGATCTTCCGGTAGGCTTCGGCCAACTGGTTCATGATCACCTTGGAAACCGCCACGTCGCTGCGGTAGTCCGAAGAGGCAACCCACAGCCGCAACACGTCGGCGCCAAACTGCCTGATCATATCCTGGGGATCGATGACGTTCCCCATCGACTTGGACATCTTCCGCCCCTCTTCATCGATCACAAAGCCGTGAGTCAGCACTGCCTTGTAGGGGGCGACGCCCCGGGTGGCCACCGAGGTGCACAGGGAGGAGTTGAACCAGCCCCGGTGCTGGTCGCTGCCCTCCAGATAGAGGTCGGCCGGCCATCTCAGTCCGTCCCGCTCCTCCAGGACCGCGGCGTGGCTGGAGCCAGAGTCGAACCAGACATCCATGATGTCGCTCTCCTTGTGGAAATCCCGTCCCTGACAGTCAGGACAGGCAAACCCGGGGGGCAGCAGGTCCGCAGCCGTCTTCCCGAACCAGATATCTGAGCCGTAGCTGCGGAAGAGGTCCTGCAGCCGGGTGATGGTCTCCTCGTTGATGATGGTCCTGGCGCACCGGTTGCAGTAGAAGATCGGGATCGGCACACCCCACACCCGCTGGCGGGATACACACCAGTCGCCGCGTTCCGCCACCATATTGTAGATGCGCTCCCGGCCCCACTCCGGAATCCATTTCACCTGTTGTTCGATGGCCTTCAGGGCCTCGCTGCGGAAGCCGTCTATAGAGGCAAACCACTGCTCCGTGGCTCTGAACATCAACGGCTTTTTACAACGCCAACAGTGGGGGTACTGGTGGAGAATGCTATCCTGATGGTACAGCAGGCCTCTCTGCTCCAGTTCCCCGATCACGCTCCGGTTGGCGTCCCAGATCCGCTGCCCCGCAAACAGGCCGGCTTCCGGCACAAAACGGCCCCTGCCGTCCACCAGGGAGACCACCGGGATCTGATAGGCCTGGCAGACCTCGAAGTCCTCCATGCCGTGGGCCGGGGCGGTGTGCACCGCTCCGGTGCCCTGCTCTAGGGTGACGTGCTCCCCGAGCACCACCACTGAGTCCCGGTCACTATAAAAAGGGTGGGCACAGCGGATCCCCTCCAACTGGGTTCCTTTCCAGGTTCCTATCCAGCTGGCTTCTTTATTGCCGTGCAGGGCCAGCACTCGAGGCAGCAACCCTTCGGCCACCAGGATCTTTTTACCCCCGATCACGGACAGCACGTAGGTAAAGTCCGGATGTAGGCTGATAGCGACGTTGCCGGGCAGCGTCCAGGGTGTGGTGGTCCAGATCAGGATGCAGGTCTGATCATCCACCGGAAATACGCCATTACTGTCCTTGACAGGAAACAACACATAGATGGAGGGGGATTCCTTCTCCTGATACTCCACCTCCGCTTCGGCCAGAGCAGTCTCACAATCCGTACACCAGTACACGGGCTTCAGGCCCTTGTAGATGAAGCCGCGCCTGGCCATCTCGCCAAAGATGCCGATTTGTACCGCTTCGTAAGCCGGATTCAGGGTCAGATAGGGATCGTCCCAGTCCCCCTGGACACCCAGCCGTTTGAATTCCTCACGCTGGATGTTCACGTACTTCAGGGCATACTCCTTGCACATGCGCCGGAACTCCAGCACATCTACCTGGTGCCGGTCCACTTTCAAGGCCTTGATCGCCTGCTGTTCGATGGGCAGCCCATGGGTGTCCCAGCCCGGAACGTAAGGTGCGTCGTAGCCGGCCAGAGTCCGGTACCTGACCACGATGTCCTTCAAGATCTTGTTCATGGTCGTGCCCATATGAATATCCCCGTTGGCGTAGGGGGGGCCGTCGTGCAGGATGAACTTCGGCCTACCCTTAGCTTGCTGCCTCGTCTTCCGGTAGAGGTCCATCTCCTCCCACCGGCGCAGCATCTCCGGCTCCCGCTGGGGCAGGTTCGCCTTCATGGGNNGAGCCTCTAAACCTTCAGGGGCGAGAGGTTCCCGCGGTACCACCCTATTCAGGCTGTGACGCAGGCCACAGCACACTCAACGGAATAACGGTCCTCCCGGCCTGACCTACTAACCGCCGTCGCGGATTTGGGCAGGCGCTCGTGGGTGATTTTCCGCTGTTCCCTGGTGCCGGCTCCCACCTGTTCCGGTTCGCTGCAACCCGGTTCCAGCCTACTCTTCCCACTCATCGTTTTAAATTATGGCATTGTATCAAGCAATAACCAACCAGCTTCAGATCAGCATCTTCCATTGACAATTATAAGGAAAGGCCGACCGGCATGTCAAGGTGTGGGCCTTGACTTGGCCGTGGCAGGCGGGGACGGCGGAGTTTTGACCCCGGCGACGAACCAGTCCATGGTGAGCAGTTGACTGTCGGTGAGCCGCTGGCCGGCCTTCAATCTGACCACGCCGTGCTGGTCCTTGAGCGGGCCGACAAAGACATCTTTTGTGCCCTGCAACAGTTGCTTTTTCTGACTTTCCACCAGCGCCGCCACGTCTTCCGGCACTATCGGATTGAGGGGCGCCAGATCAACCGTATGGCTGGCCATGTCCCCCCAGACCTGGCCGCTGCTCCAGGTTCCATCCTGTACTGCCTTGACCGTCGCCGCAAAAATCGGCCCCCAATCCCATCCGGTAGTTACCAGATCATCCAGGGGCGCCTGTTGCAACAGATCGCCGTTGGACCCGATAAAATGGATGGCTCTCTCGGACGCCGGCGGGCGCACCGCAGGGTCGTCCCGCTGCTGCACGATGATGTCTGCTCCGTCCTCGATCAGGCTGGTCACGGCATCCTTTTCATACTGCGTCTCAAGGCGGCTGTAGGTCCAAACCACCTGCACCCTGGCCTTGGGGTTTGCCATCTGCACGCCCAGCGTGAAAGCGTCAATGTCTCTGATCTCCCCAGGGCCCGGATCCGCTGCCACATAGCCGATCAGGCCTTGTCCGGTCATCTTGCCCGCCACCAGGCCGGCCAGATAGCGGGGCTGGTACATCCGTCCTGCATAGACTCCCACGTTGGGCGCCGTCTTGGCTCCCGAGCAGACCATGAACACCGTCTTCGGATACCGCTTGGCGACCTCAAGCACCGCATCCGAGTAGCTGCTGTCGGTGGCAAAGATCACTCGGTTGCCTTTCTCCGCAAGCTCCGCCAGCATCAACTCGGCGTCATCGCCCGGGTTTACCGCTTCCACGTAACTGGTTTCCACGTCGGGCAGGAGCTTTTCAAGATACTGCCGTCCCTGATCCTGGGCCTGGGCCCAGCCCTTGTCATTCACCATACCGATGTAGACAAAGGCCACCTTGAACAGCTTTACTGGCTGGGGTTGGGGGACAGGAGCAGGCGCCGCCTTCTTTTTAGCACATCCGGCCACCGCTATCGTCAAAGTCAGCAGAAGGACAATTCCTATCGCCAACCTGAGTCTGTTCACGATCTACGGCCTCCCGCCAACCAAATTCAAGGCATCCGCCTCTCCGATCCCTTTGATCTCCAACAGTTTGAGGCATCCTGTCGAACCCCGAATGATTCGTATACTCCCGGGACTGCAGCAGAACACCTCGCTCAGATACTTCTGCAATAACTTGTTCGCCTCTCCCTTTACAGGAGGAGCAGTCAGCCTCACCCGGAGACAGTCGCCAACAACCCCGGCCACCTCGTTTCTGGCCGCCCGCGGTTGCACCTTTACCTGAATTCTGATACCGCCTGGAATAGTGCTGATCCAGAACACGTCAGTTACCTGACTACCAAAAAAAGATATTGCAACAAGGCGATCACCAGTTGCCCAACCACCCAAACAAAGAGGAAAGCCAAAAGAGGCGAAAAATCGAAGGCCCCGGTCCGCGGCAGGAGGCGGCGAAACAAACTCAGCACCGGCTCGGTCACGTCGTAGATAAACCGCAGCACCGGATGGTACGTGCGGAAGCGAAAATATGAAAGGATTACCCTGGCCACGATCAACCAGATGTAGATCTCGAAGACTATGGAAACAATGGAGATCACATAACGAGAGACGTTCAACAGCCGATCCCTTCCTTTACACTGCGAGTTCCGCCGCCCTTTTGGCCGCTGCCTCCACGGCGCCGATCAGGATGCCCCTGACTCCGTTCTCCTCCAGAACCTGCAAACCGGTGATGGTAGTACCGCCCGGTGAACTCACCCGGTCCTTCAAAATAGCCGGATGCAGTCCGGTGTCCTGGACCAGCTTGGCTGTGCCCAGCATGGCCTGGCTTGCCAACTCCAGCGCCACCTGTCGCGGCAGCCCCAGCAAAACACCGCTGTCAGCCAGAGCCTCCAGGATGACCGCCAGAAAGGCCGGGCTGCTTCCGCTCACTCCGGTGGCAGCGTCGATGTTGGCCTCCGGAAGAGTCACCGCCCTGCCCACTGCGTTGAAACAGGACTCGGCGTCCTCCCGGTCTCGATCACTGGCGTAGGTGCCCAGTGCCAGTGCAGTCATGCCGGCGCCGACAATGACCGGAAGGTTTGGCATCGCCCTGATCACCGGAACCCCGGGTGGCAGGTTGGCTTCCAGGAAGGCTATGGTTATCCCAGCCGCCACCGAGATCAGCAGGCGCTCCGGCGTCATCAGGGAAGCGATCTCCTCCAATATGTCCTTGACCTGTTTGGGTTTGACGGCGCAGATCACCATCTCCGCCGACCCGGCGGCCTGCCTGTTGTCTTCGGTGGACGCCACCCCCAGTTGTCCGCCAAGAGCGGACAGCACCTGCCGATTGCGGTCGCTGACCATGACGTCCGCCGGCGCCACCAGGCCGGTGCGCACAAATCCCGTAACTATGGCGCCGCCCATGGCGCCAGCGCCAATCACGCTAACTCTTTTCCTGGTAATGTTTCAACACCCCCAAACCCTTGCGTTGCAAGCGTTTCAAAATCGTGATCACATTTTGATCACAGTTTTCTACCATACACCTGTTCGACGGTCTTCACCATCTCTGCTTGCATGCCTGTGGTAACGTGAGCATACGTTCTCATTATGGTTTCTGGACTGTCACCCAGACGTTCGGCCACAGCATTCACGGAATGACCGTTGCTCAGCAGCATCGTTGCGTGGGTGTGACACAGCCCGTGGATCGTGATGTATGGAAGGACTGCCTTCCTACAGTATAACTCAAACGAGCGATAAACAGTGATGTATAACACCCGCGCGCCGATTTTTGTGCAGAAGACAAGGTCTTCAGGATTAAAGCCTTCACCATCTTCTGTCGCCTCTTGCCATCAGGCCCTGGTGGCAGATCGTACCTGAACCAATACGAGTCGCCTCTTTTGTGAATTGTGCTTCCCCGCACCTTGTCCTATCCTCCTTATTAGCCGGGCGGGATAGTATTACATTCTACCCTGCCCGATGTTTTCCTGCAATTACAAAGCCTTTGAAACATCATACGGGCTCAAGTTGTAGACATCCTCCCGCCTGATGCGCCACAGGTGTCCGAGGCGCCTTGTCTCCGCCTATCCGCTTACAATAAGGGGCAGTGACGGACGACTCACAGACGTGCTCTATAACGCATCAGTATACCGGGACGCGCATAGAAATCATACGCTCAGATTATACTCTTAGTAAAATACACTTGACGCTCATTCTGGTGTGCTGTAAACTTTTTAAGTAAGTCTTTCTCCTTTTAGCCTTCCTTGCATCCCCGAGTTCTGATCACTATGTTTCGCCGCGTTCTCTACACTATAAGGACGGGGGCTATCGGCCCTGCGTTGTACCAGGCGCTCTCTTCCAGATTTAACAGTACCTGGTGCATTCATTCATGACGGCGCGAGATAATCTTAAAAGCGGGGGGCATCCGGCTTTCAATGGGTGTTGGATACATAACTATGTTAGTACCCCTTAACTCCTGACATAGGGGGCACAATACTTGTTATGCATCGGCGAGGTGAACATTTTGCCCAAGAAAAAGTCTCCCAAGATCGCTCTCTTGAAGTATTGTCAGCCGGCTGTTCTGAAAAGCAGGAGCCTGAGGCTGGAAACGTTGTGCAGCAGTTTGAGGGGCGGTTTGAAAAAAAGAGGCGGGAAATAAAAGGTGTTAAAAGAGATTATTTTAGGAGGCGTCTTTCATGAGCTTTGAAGGTTATCCCCCCGAAGTTATACGCTACGCCAGGGATTGGCCATTGCCGCACAAGGACTATGGCAGTACGAGGACAACATTCGATTCTGCCATCGGGCTATCCAACGTGGCCAGCCTGGAAATTGCCTGGACTCTGCCAATCAAGGCAAGGGGCAACTTTGGTGCAATGGCTACCAACCCGCTTATCCTTGGGGACCGGATTTATCTGCAGGACTTGGAGTGCGGAGTTCATTGCATCGATCTCGCCAGCGGCAGGCCTGTCTGGCAGAGGCCTGTCGGAGTGTCCAACCTTGGCCCTAACGGCGTTGCCGTGGGCTGGGACAAGGTTTTTGCTATCAAGGCGCCTTATGAGGTGGCAGCTTACGACATGAGGACCGGAGCCGATCTTTGGACGAGGCGGATCTCCGAGCGTGAGACCGAAGGTCTGGATATCCAGGTACTGGCTTACGACGGACTAATTTTTGTTTCCACTGTTCCGGGAACCGGCCATACAGATTTCTACTCCGGTGGAGTCGCCGGTGTGCTCCATGCATTAGACCAGGATACCGGAAAGGTAATCTGGAAGTTCGACACCGCCGATTCTCCGGACATCTGGGGTAACCCCGGGATTAACAGCGGTGGCGGGGCATGGTATCCACCTTCTATAGACACAGAGACGGGCATCATCTACTGGAGCACCGGGAACCCGGCCCCCTGGCCTGGTACCCCCGAATTCCCCAACGCCTCCAGCCGTCCGGGCCAGAACCTGTATTGCGACTGCGTGCTGGCCATGGATCACCGCAGCGGCCGCCTGCTCTGGTACAATCAGGTGTTGCCACATGATCTGTTTGATCTTGATATGCAAAACTCGGTTGTTCTATCAGAAGCTGATATTGACGGTAAAAGACTGCAGATCGTTATTGCTGCAGGCAAGATGGGCTATGTCTATGCCCTCGACCGTCAAACCGGGAAGACGATCTGGTCTACCCCGGTAGGTAGGCACCACAATGACGACCTCTTGGAACTGCCGGAAGGTATCACCAGAGTGATGCCGAGCGTGTTGGGCGGTGTGCTGACGCCGATCGGCTGTGCTGAAGGGCAGGTCTTTATTCCGGTGAACAACCTGGAGGCGGCTTTCACACCAAGCGGGATGGTGCCTGAGAGTCTCGATGTCATGAAAGGTACGGGCGAATTTGCGGCATTAGAAATATCCAGCGGCAAGATTCTTTGGCAGCACGATCTGGATTCGCTATGCCTGGGGGCTGCCACCATTGTAAACGATCTGGTCTTCACCTCTACTTTCAACGGCAAGGTTTACGCCTATAACCGGAGGACAGGAGAGCACGCCTGGACGACGCAGGCGCCGGGTGGGATCAACGGGTGGCCGGCTGTTAACGGCAACACGGTTGTTATACCGGTTGGGGTTGGTGAGAACCCGCAGTTGGTTGCCTACCGGCTCAGATAAGTAATCACTCTTCCTTCTGTCATCCGGCCGGCATTGTCTGACACCAGATCTGTAGCCGTACGCATGAGAAGATAGAGCATTCCCCGGAGGTATGAAGCCTATGCATCAGATGCCCGCCCTATTTATCGGCCACGGATCACCAATGAACATCATGTTGAAGAACGACTTTACGGCGGCGCTCTCGGATCTAAGAGAACAACTGCCCAGACCGGAAGCGATCATGGTCGTGTCAGCCCACTGGCAGACCAGGGGCACCCACCTCACATACGACAAACATCCCAGAACCATTCATGATTTTTACGGATTCCCTGAAGCGCTGTATGCTTTTGATTATCCCTGTCCGGGCGCTCCAGACATGGCGGAGCAGGTAAGAGAGTCGGTGACCGGGATCGACATTCAGCTTTCATTGGATTGGGGCCTGGACCATGCTGCCTGGTTGATCTTTAAGCACATGTACCCGGAAGCGGATATTCCGGTGTTCGAGATGAGCCTTGATATCTTGGGAACACCGGAATACCACTATGCTCTGGGAAAAAAACTGATTTCACTGAGGGACCGCGGCCTTCTAATCATCGGCAGCGGCAACATCGTGCATAACTTGCGGCTGGCAGACTTCGAGCATATGAACGCCGATCCTTATGATTGGGCGCTGAAATTTGACGAGACGGTCCAAAAATGCCTTCTGGAGCACAATCATCAATTGCTGATCGATTACAACCACATTGACAATCATTCCATGGCCGTTCCCACCAATGACCACTACCTGCCGATGCTCTATGCACTTGCTCTACAGGATGATAATGAGAATGTTGCTCTTATATATGAGGGGATGCAGAATGCGTCGGTATCGATGAGGAGTTTTATCATCCGGTGATGACAGGCTTCAGTGCGAAACAATAGAGAGCATGCTGCGCTCCTCGTTATTGACGACGATATCGCGAAGATGAGGTGCTGCCAGAGGATATGGAAACACCAATGACCCATGCTTATTGCTAGTCGAGGAGAGATGCATACCATCTCATACAACAAAATGTTATCGGTAAAAGAGAATAAGGAAAGGAGGCAAGGGCAATGCAGAAGTATGAGTGCTCGGTTTGCGGCTACGTTTATGATCCGGCCGAGGGAGACCCAGAGCATGGAGTAGCCCCGGGAACGGCATTTGAGAACCTGCCTGATGACTGGGTCTGCCCGATCTGTGGTGCGGACAGGAGCGAGTTTGAAAAGGTGGGCTAGCAGCTTGTGTGAGTAATACGAAATCCGCTCCTAACACCACTACATATAGTCTTTAACATTGTTTTTGCAACTATATATTGTAGATTTAAGTGCTGCAATTGACTAATCACACAGGCTGCTAGGCCGGCTTTAAAAAACCGGAGTTTATGTGCAAGGAGGTGATAAGCGATGTCCTGTGGTAAAGACCATAGCAAAGACGATAAAAAAGCAGGTGATGATCTCCAAAAGCGACAGGAATGGGAGAAGAAGAACCCCGGGTGTTCACCGACCGTCGACAAGGATTGCCCCCATCCCCATGGAACTACGAAACAAAGCAATCCGTAACTGTCCGAGGCAGTTCTGTTAAAGGCCTTCAGGTTTGCAAACCTATCCTGGCCGGCTGGCTGCAAACCGGTGAGCAACCTGTTGACGCACTGGATCTGCCAGCCGGCAAATCACCTTCGAATTACTATAAACAGGAGTGATAAACATGGCAGTAAAGCTTTACGCGTTAAGCACCTGCCCCTACTGCATGAAAACCAAAAAACTGTTGAACGAACAGGGTTGCGATTATGACGCAGTTGACGTCGACCTGGCAGGGGAAGAGGAGGCCAATCGCATCCTTGATGAGGTCTATAAACTGACGGGGCGGCAGTCTTTCCCGGTGATCCTGATCGGCGACAAAGTGATCTCGGGTTATAACCCCGAGGAGATCCTGGAGGCGTTGCGCAGCGAAAAATAGCGTCACCTGCCCGGTCTGCGGAGTGGCCTTCATCTTCAGGGAAGAGGCAAGGCCGGGAGCTGAGCTGATCTGTCCCGTCTGTGGAGCCAAGCTCGAAGTGACTGCAGTCACCCCCCGCATTCCAGGTGCGAAAAGCAGTGCAGCAGGCTGAAGCGGAGATCACCGAACGCATAGACAATTTCGCCCAAATGAGAGGCTATGTCTTTAACGAGGACAAGGAACTGTTCATCAAGGGGCTTCTGACAAAGAAGTCACGCTATGGCGATTTCTTCTGCCCCTGCCGCTTCCAGAACATTCCGGAGAACATCTGCCCCTGCTTCGACACCAGGATGGGCCGGGTGCGCAAGAACGGCAGCTGCCTGTGTGGTCTGTTCAACCTGCCAGCCAGCGAAGTTAAAGCAGCGCATCAACACAAGAATGCTTGACATCAACAACATCGGGACCAGCACCGACTATTTGTAGTCTTAGTAGGCCATTAATATAGGCTTTCCATCGAAGCCTATCTGGCGTCCTTGAACCTGACAGGGTTTGCCAACTGGTTTCATGTTCAGGCCCAGGAAGAACGTGATCATGCAATGCTCATCTTCAACTACATGGTAAAGGTGGGTGGGAAGATCGCCCTGGGCGCCATTGCCGCTCCGCCTTCCGACTTCCCTTCGATTGGCGATGCCCTGCAGTTGACCTATAACCATGAATTGGAAGTTACCAGGTCGATTTACAGTATCTTGGACATTGCACTGGAGGAAAAGGACCATAAAACATCCGCCTTTTTGCAGTGGTTCGTCAACGAACAGACGGAAGAGGAGGCCAATGCCGACAACAACGTGAAAAAGCTCGATTTGGTAGGGAATGACGGCAGGGGCATTCTGATGATGGATGGCGAAATGGCCGCCAGGGTTTACACTCCGATAACTGCGGTACCAAATCAGGCGCCGGCAATATAAAGCTGTAAGCATTCCTGTAATACTATAGAAGGAGAGGAGCAAATTTCATGAATGACGACAGAACTGACAAACAGGCAGCCGGCGGTGGCACGTCGAACCGGGACTGGTGGCCG
>PLQY01000116.1 GCA_003160265.1 Peptococcaceae bacterium
ACATCCGCAACTGCCTGGTGGCCCTGGCGGAGACGGAGACTCTGATGGACCGGTTATTCAACTACCGCTTTGACCAGGGTGAGGGACTGGCCGGTCACAACCTGGGCAACCTGCTGCTGACGGCCCTGACCGATATCGCCGGGGACTTCCAGACTGCCATCCAGGAGGCCAGCAAGGTTTTGAAGGTGCGCGGGCTGGTGCTCCCCTCCACNNGTGGTCCTTCACGCCGAGTTGAGGGATGGAACAGTGATCAGCGGCGAGAGCAAGATCTCCCAGTCCCTGGAACCGATCGGGCGGGTGTTCCTGATTCCTGAAGGCTGTGCCCCGGTGCCGGAAGCCCTGGAGGCGATCGCTGCCGCCGATCTGATCCTGATCGGGCCAGGCAGTCTGTACACCAGTGTGCTGCCGATCCTGCTGGTAAGGGAGATCGTAGCCGCGCTCAAGCGTTCTCCGGCCTTGAAATGCTACCTTTGCAACATCATGACTCAGCCTGGGGAGACCACGGGATTCAAGGCTTCGGATCACCTGCAGGCGATCTACGATCACGCCGGGCGGGACTGGATCGATTATGTCCTAGTCAATACCAGGAGGATTAACCCGGAAAAACAGGAGAAGTACGCCCGGCAGGGAGCATCTCCGGTGCAGGTTGACGACCAGGCGCTATACCGGATGGGGGTCCGGCTGATCAGGGCGGACGTGCTTGAGGACGGCGAGCTGGTGCGCCATGATCCCCAGAAGCTGTCCCAGGCGATCATGAACGTACTTGGAAAAAGGCGACGCTTTCCTTCCCATGGTTGAAACCAAGAGTTTTTCCACAGATGGCGGTGAAGTTGATTGGCCAAGGAGCCATCCTTTTGTGTTCAAGTTAAAAGCGAAGTGGCCCGCCAGGCCGAGGTCCGCTCTTGCTGCCTGAGGGCGGAACTGGCGGCCTGCGCCCGCACCATGGGCAGCATGAGGATCGGGAACAACCGCGAGGCGCTACTGTTTACTAGTGAGAGCCCTGCAGTGGCTCGCCGGATTTTCAAGCTGGCCCGGCAGTTGGGCTGGCAGGCGGATATCCTGGTGCGGCTCTGCACCAGGCCCCGCCAGAGGCGCCTGTTTGTGGTGCAGATGTCCCTCCGGCAGCAGGGCCTCTTTCTGCTGCAGGAATTGGGCCTGGCCGACCGTAAGGGCAGGCTCAAGGACCGGCTCGAGGGACGGCTGCTCGACCGGAACTGCTGCCGCCGGGCATACCTGCGGGGTTGCTTCATGGGTGGGGGTTTTCTGAACCAGCCCGGCCACGGCTACAACCTGGAGTTCGTTTTTGACAACAATGAGGCGGCCGAAGAACTGAAGGAGATCATGACCCAGTTTGGGCTGAACCCGAGCCGCCGGCAGCGGAAGGAGAGCTGTCTGGTCTACCTCAAGGAGGCGGACCAGGTGGGGGAGTTCCTGCGGTTGATCGGAGCGACCCAGGGAGTGCTGGCCTTCGAAAACGGCCGCATCCTCAAGGATATGCGCAACCAGGTCAACCGCCTGGTCAACTGCGAGACCGCCAACGTGAGCAAAGCAGTGGAGGCCGGACTGAGCCAGGTGGAGATGATCGGCCGGTTGCAAAACCGCCTCGGGCTGGAGTCGCTGCCTCCCCGGTTGCAGGACCTGGCCCTGCTGCGCCTGTCTCATCCGGAGGCGAGCCTGCAAGAGCTGGGCCGGCTGCTCGACCCGCCCCTGGGCAAGTCCGGCGTCAACCATCGCTTTCGCCAGTTGCGCCTGATCGCCGAGCAACTAAGAAGTGAGAAGCGAGCAGGTGCCCGCTTGCGGCTCTAACCTCTCACATCCCACATCTCAATCTGGAGGTATGAAAGCTTGATCTGGAAGTTCTTTCGTAAGTATTTTGTTACCGGTATTTTAGTGTTGCTGCCGCTGATCATCACTGCATACATCGTGGTCTTCGTCTTTAACCTGGTGGACGCCAGGCTGAGAAACCTGATCTGGACCTACACCCACTACAGAATACCGGGTGCGGGGTTATTGACGTTTATCCTGTTATGCTTCCTGGCCGGGGTGTTTGTGCAGAACGTGGTGGGCAGGCAGCTCTTGAGGTGGGGTGAGGCCGTCCTGCGCCGGATCCCTGTGGTTAAGAGCATCTACTCGGCAAGTAAGCAAGTAATGGAGGTGTTCGCCTCAGACCGCAGCGAGGCGTTCCAGAAGGTGGTGCTGGTGGAGTTTCCGCGGCGAGGCAGTTTCATGCTCGGCTTCCTGACTGGTGTGTCCCCAGCCAGCGTCAAACAGCAGGTAGAAGAGGATCTGTGGAATGTATTCGTTCCGGTCACCCCACCTGGTCATGGCTATTTACTCATGTTGCCGCGCAGTGATATATCGATCCTGGACATGAGCGTGGAAGAAGGCCTGAAGTTGGTGCTTTCGGCTGGCATCACATCATCGCCGTCCTATCTTAGAACCAACCAGGATGAGAAGCCGGATGCCGGGCATTGATGTGAGGCGCGAAGGCGCACCCAAATTACTTTAAGCCGGGTGGCAGGGAAGCAGGAAAAAGGACGCCGCAGTCGAATCTTAGGCTCAAAAGGAGTGGGTGAGGCAGATGCACGCGGGCGGTAGTCTAAATGCCATCAAGCAGAAACCGCTGGTAACGCCGGAACTGCGCCAGACGATCACCATTCTGACGATGGCGACTGCGGACATGATCCGCTATATCGAGAATGCTGTCCTCGAGAACCCGATGCTGGAAATCATCGAGGATGCCGATACGGTTGAGGATGTGCCGCGGGCGGATCGGGAGGACTTCACCCTCGACTGGTGCACCTTGCTGGCAGAGTGCGGCCAGATTGACTGCTCCTTCGACCACACTTGGACCCAGGCGGAAGACCCGCTTCAGGACAGCACCGAGCACTGCCTGGCCCAGGCGCCCACTCTCCAGGAACATCTCGACCTGCAACTGCATCTCGCCCGGTCCGGAGCCCGGATCCGGAAGATCGCCGGACACCTGATCAAGAACATCGATGGCCGGGGCTATCTCCGCCAGGATCTCCAGAATACCCGGCAGGTGGACTCCTGTACTGCTCAGGACGTGGAGCAGGCCCTTCGCCTGGTCCAGTCCTTCGACCCGCCAGGAGTGGGTGGACGCGATCTCAAAGAGTGCCTGCTGCTGCAACTGGAGCGGCGTGGGTTGCGGAATGCGCTCATGGAGAGGCTGGTTAGTTTGTTTATCAAGGACCCGACTGGCGGGAGTCTTTCCAGGATTGCCCGGTCGCTGGGGTTCGCAGCGGAAGAGTTGACAGCCAGGTGCGACCTGATCAGGTCCCTGAGCCCCGATCCTGGCAGCAGTTTTTCCCGCCCGGGCGAGCTCCGCTACATCATCCCGGACGTGGTAGTGGAGCAAGCGGGTGATGAATTCCTGGTGCTGGTCAACGACTTGTCGGTGCCGCGGCTCATGGTTAGCCGCACTTACCAGGCTCTGTTGACGGAACGGGGGGCCTGCGACCTGCATGACGCCCGGTTCCTGGAAGACAAGCTGCAAGCGGCGGTCCGGTTGATCCGCAGCGTGGAGCAGCGCCGGTCAACTCTGCACCGGGTGGCGCAATTGATCATCGAGTCTCAGTCGGAGTTTTTGAACAAGGGCCTGGACTACCTCAGACCCTTGAAGCTGGAGAGTGTTGCCCGGGTGGTTGGCTTGCACAGGTCCACCGTCAGCCGGACGATCGCCCACAAATATGTGGAGACACCGCGGGGTGTATTTGAACTGAAGGTGTTTTGCGGCGGATACGGACAACCCCCCGCCTGAACGCAGGAAGTATTGAAGCCTGAGGTAGCAAGGAAACGGAAGCGGACTTTTTGTTGAGTAGCGGGCGACGAAAGTCTATTATTTTGCTCTTTTTTGGGAGGTTTTGCCGGGAACCTGGATTGCATTGCCGGGTAAATGAGATATAATATTACTTGGATTGTGATATCTTAATTGGTTGGCTATGGCCATTTGATCAACTCGTTGAACCCTCACTTTAGAAGAATGGTTACCAGCCGAAAGATTAAATAGAGAACCCCTGAAAGGAACAGAATAATAAGAGGTT
>PLQY01000024.1:0-5604 GCA_003160265.1 Peptococcaceae bacterium
TGATGAGGATTGAGTGATGAGTGGAAGAGCAATAACTCAGCACTTAGCCCTCATCACTCTGCACTCATTGGGGGAGGAGGGGCTGTCAGATGAGCACTCCGTTGCGGCTTCTGCTTGTTGAGGATTCGGAGGAAGATGCCCTGCTGCTGATACGCGAGATTACCCGGGGTGGATTTGACGTTCGCAATGAACGCGTGGAAACGCCTGAAGTGATGGCTGACGCCCTGATCAACGAGAACTGGGACCTGATCATCTCAGATTATATACTGCCGCGGTTCAGCGGACTGGACGCCCTTAAGCTGTTTCAGCAAAAGGGGATCGACCTGCCGTTCATCATCGTATCCGGCAAAATCGGCGAGGATATTGCAGTGAGGGCCATGAAGGCAGGCGCCCACGACTATATCCTGAAGAACAACCTGTCCCGGCTGGTCCCTGCGATCAACAGGGAGTTGCGTGAGGCCGCCATGCGGCGGGAACGTAAGCGGGCGGAAGAAGCGGTGAGACAGAGCGAGGAGCGCTTTCGCTCCCTGTTCGAGAACGCCCCGATGGGAATCGTTATCGAACGTCACGGCTGCATAATTCTCGCCAACCAGGCCTACCTCCACATGTTTGGCCATGAGAAGGAATCTGAGATACGCCACAAGCCTTCTATTAACCATATTGCGCCGGAATGCCGGCAAGAGGCCGAAGAGAGACTAAGACGGCGTGAGATGGGTGATACCTCGCCCCGCTTGTACGAAGCCCTCGGTTTGAAGAAGGATGGCGCGGTCTTTCCAGTCTACGTCGAGGTGGCCAGGTTCGATCTGCAGGATGGCCCTGCGAGCGTCGCCTTTGTGAGCGACATTACTGAACTCAAGCAGTCCGAGGAAAGGCTGCGGCAGAGCTACCTGGAACTGGCGAGCAGCTTCGATCAGACTGTTAAAGCGCTGGCCTCGATCACGGAAATGAGGGACCCTTATACTGCCGGCCACCAGGTCCGGGTGTCAAAGCTGGCCTGTGGGATCGCGGCGGGGATGGGGTTATCGGAGGACTGGATCAAGACTATCAGAATGGCCGCCTCCATACACGATATAGGAAAGACAACGATTCCCGCTGAAATTCTCAATAAGCCGGGGTCGCTGAACAGCATTGAGATGTCGCTGGTGCAAAACCACGCCTATTCAGGTTATGAAATCTTGAAAAACATCAATTTTGGCGATCCCATTGCGGAGATTGTCTGGCAGCACCACGAGCGGATGAACGGCTCAGGATATCCACGAGGGCTGTCGGGAGACGAGATCTTGTTGGATGCCAGGATCCTGGCTGTTGCAGATGTAGTTGAGACCATGTCTTCCCACCGGCCTTATCGCCCGGCGCTGATGCTGGAACAGGCGCTGGACGAGATCCGGCAGAAAAAAGGGATTCTTTATGACGGGGACGTGGTAGATGCCTGCTTGCGACTGTTCGAGGGTGGGGATTTCAGTTTTATCTAAATTTGCTGGCATAATCAGGACCCCTTCCCGCTTAAAATGATTCAGGGGGAGGAGTTCTATGATTTACGGGCAGGGTTACCGCTTCGATCACCATGGCTGGATCTATGTCCACATCGAGGGAAAGCCTTACGAGAGAGGGTTTCAGCATGGCTACCTGGTCGCTCCGGAGTTGCAGGAAATCCTGGGCAGCCTGGACTATCTTACCTACTGGAAGACTGGCATGAGGTGGGAGTTCTTCGTGACGGCGGCGGAACGACTGTTTGTGCCCCATATCGACCAGGAGTACCTGGATGAGATCAGGGGTGTGGCCGCAGGCGCCCTGGCTGCCGGCGTCAATGTCACCTGGCAGGAGGTGCTGGCCTGGAACGGGCGCACGGAACTGCTGGATTACTGGTGGCCGAAAGAGAAGAAGGCCGCGCCCGCAGGCGGCGGTGCCAGGTCCAGTGGACCGGGCGCGACTCCCGGCGCCGGAACCGGAAACGACCATTGCAGCGCCTTCATCGCCACCGGAACGGCGACGGGCACCCCACCCGGATGGTACCCGGGCGGTCGCGTCGGCCGGATCGTCATGGCTCACAATAGTTGGGACGCCTTTGTGGACGTCCAGCCCTTCAACGTGATCATCGACCTCGTTCCTGCTTCCGGACATCGCCTCTTCATGCAGACCGCCCCCGGATGTATCGACAGCTTCACCGACTTCTTCATCACCGGCGCCGGGCTGATGGGTACCGAGACCACCATCGCCGGGTTTGCCTCCTACGATCCTGACGCCGCTCCGGAGTTCTTCCGGGTCCGCAAGGCGATGCAGTACGCCGACAACCTCGACCGGTTCGCACAGATCATGATCGATCAGAACAACGGTGGCTATGCTAACGGTTGGCTGCTGGGCGACGTGCATTCCGGCGAGATCATGATGTTCGAACTGGGGCTGCGCTACCATAACGTGGAACGCAAGACTGACGGCTATTTTGCAGGGTTCAACGCACCTCAGGATCCCAGGATCCGCAACCTGGAGTGCACCGACATTGTCCTAACGGACATCAGGGATGCCATAGGGGCGCGGAGCGTCCGCATGGCGCAACTCATGGATCAGTACCACGGCAGGGTCGATGTGGAGTCGGGCAAGGTGATCATTGCCGACCACTACGATGTTTACCTGAAGCGGATCAATCCTTGCTCACGAACAATTTGCAGCCACTGCGAGCTGGACGCCAGGGAATACCAGCCGGGGCGCCCGGCGCCCTTCGAGCCCCGGGGGGCAGTGGACGGCAAGGTGACCGACAGCGATCTGGCACGGGGCATGGGTTTCTGGGCGCGCTGGGGCAACTCCTGCGGCACACCTTTTGATGCGGACCGGTTCCTGGCAGAGCATATCCAGTGGAGCCACCTGAAAGGATGCCTCAGGAACCGTCCGAGCCGGTCATGGACGTTCTTCCGGGCCGGAATGCAGGCGCCGCCAATATGAGCTTGATCGGCACAGAGATTCCTTGACAACCCCAACGCAGAAAAAGGGAACCGGTCTCCTAAGTGATGGGAACTGCTTTACGGAAAGGAGGGATTTCCGTGCTGAGAAAGAGATACCTGCTCAGGGCCACCGCCCACTGCAAGGAAGGCTGCCAACTATAGTCCCGGGTAAGACCTAAAACTGCCCGGCAATAAGGCGACCCGGAGGGTCGCCTTTAGTGCTTCTGAGCAGATGCTATCCGGCCATTTCTCAGCGCTAGACGGCGCCGGCGTAGAAGTGCTCACGCAGCCGGGGTTTCTCGATTTTGCCGGTGGCGTTGCGGGGCACCTTGTCAAAGAACACGTGGCGTGGGCGCTTGTACCGCGGCAGGGACTCGCAGAACTCCAGCACTCCGGCTTCCGTAAGCTGCCGACCGGCCTTGGCCTCCACGATGGCTACCGGGACCTCCCCCAGTCGTTTGTCGGGCATGCCAATCACGGCCACATCCTTGATATCCGCGTGGGCATGCAGAAAGTCCTCGATCTCTACCGGAAAGATGTTCTCCCCGCCCGAGATGACCACATCCTTCTTGCGGTCGACCAGGAAGATGAACCCGTCTTCGTCCTGTTTGCACATGTCGCCGGTATAGAGCCAGCCGTCCCTAAGGGCGGCGCGGGTGTCCCCGGCGTTGTTGTAATAGCCCTTCATCACTCCCGGCCCCCTGACGACCAATTCCCCGGCCTTGCCGCAGGACACCGGTCTGCCGTCGTCGTCCACGATCATCGTTTCCCAACCGTGGCCTGGTAAACCGATGGCACCCACTTTGTGGATATTTTCTATTCCCAAGTGTACGCAGCCGGGTCCGGTAGATTCGCTGAGGCCATAGTTGGTGTCGTACTGGTGGTCCGGGAAATACCTCAGCCAGTCCCTGACCAGGCTGGGCGGCACGGGTTGCGCCCCGATGTGCATCAGGCGCCACTGGTCGAGGTGGTAGTCGTTCAGGTCGACCTCGCCGCTCTCGATGGCGTCGAGAATATCCTGCGCCCAGGGAACCAGAAGCCAGACGATAGTCGCTTGCTCCTCCGATACCGCCTCCAGCACCCACTGGGGTTTGACGCCACGCAGAATCACCGCCCTGGCGCCGACCAGGAAGCTGCCGAACCAGTGCATCTTGGCGCCGGTGTGGTACAACGGCGGGATGCACACAAAGTTGTCCGCATGAGTCTGGCCGTGATGGGTATTTTCGGTAATGCAGGCCGACAGCAGGTTGGCGTGGGTCAGGATGATCGGTTTGGGGGTGCCGGTGGTGCCGGATGAGAAGTACAGGGCGGCCTCATCCTGATTGCTGATGGCGATGCCTGGATNNCCGGGTGGGAGGTCGTCGCCGACAAAGATGAGCCTCTCCAGACAGTCGAGCCGGTTGCGTATTTCGACGATTCGCTCGGTGAATTCGGGTCCGTAGAAGAGCACTTTTGCCCCGGCAGCCCCGATGCACTTCCCGATCTCCTCCGCCGTAAACCGGAAGTTCAGCGGTGCCGCCATTGCCCCGGTTCTCAGGATCCCGAAATAGATCGGCAGCCATTCCAGGCAGTTCATCATTAAAATGGCGACCCGGTCTCCGGGCGCGACGCCGCGGGCAATCAGGGCATTGGCATACTGGTTGGCCTGGTCGTTGAACTCCAGCCAGGTGATCTCCCGGCGCCGCCCGGCGGACGGCTCTCTTTCGATGAGGCTGGTTTCCATGGCGTATTTACGAGCGTTCTGGGTGAGTATTTCGGTGATCGTCATAAAAACAATACCCCCTTGTGGCATCTGGGACATTCCTTGAACGCTGTGTCCCCATTCCTGAATTGCCTGAAGGAGATATTGGCTATGAAGAGTCGATATTAAGCAATCGCTGTCCTGCCATCCTGCTGATCCTTCCTGCCTGCTCCGGACGTCAAACGGTCATCTCGCAAGCTGTCGCGTGCTTTTCCTACCATGCTTCCGGAGCGCTCGACCTCGAACCTCTAATCTCGAGCCCCGGAGGCATCCCATACTACCGTAATCTTAATATACCGCGAATAGAACCTTAATTCTACGTCTTTTTCTGAAATCCTTCCCTGAAAAAAAGAACCCCCCATCTGGGGCATTCCCCCGAAGAGGGTGCGTCCCCGATGGGGGTCTGCATCCGGAAGGTTCTAACCGGCAAGACGCAGGTTATTAGTACCTGCTCCTGTTTTTAGCGAAGCAATCGCTGCAGTAGACAGGGCGATCACCACTCGGCCGGAACGGCACCATGGTGTCGACGCCGCAGGCTGCGCATACTGCTGGATACATTTCCCGCTGGGATGAACGGGGACCACGCCCGTTGCCGCGGTTCTGCTTGCGCGCCGACCGGCATTCGGGACAGCGGCTCGGGTCGTTGGTAAACTCTCTTTCCGCAAAAAACTGCTGTTCAGATGCCGTAAACGCAAACTCTCTTCCACAGTCGCGGCAGGTAAGGGTTCTGTCCTGAAACACTAAAAATCCTCCCTCAATAAGTTTATTGCCCAAATGGGTTAGGGGATTCACTTACTTTTTCCCCCGGCCATCAGGCAATTAAAGAAGGGAAATATCGTGGATCTCACTAAACCTATCTACTTTGAGCTAGCTAATTTTAACACCGTAAAGAGTATTTGTAAAGGTTTTTTCAAGATTTTGATAAAT
>PLQY01000024.1:5667-37200 GCA_003160265.1 Peptococcaceae bacterium
CGGGTAGTCATCTGTGATTAATTTAATTTCTCAGGCTCTGGATGGGAGCGGGGATCCGGCCGCCCCGGCCGATAAACTCCTCGCAGCCATATTGGCTCACCGGCATTACCGGACCCGAACCCAGCAATCCCCCAAACTCTACCAGGTCGCCGACCTCTTTGCCCGGGGCGGGGATGATCCGCACCGCGGTAGTTTTGTTGTTGATCACCCCGATGGCCGCCTCGTCGGCGATAATGGCGGCGATGGTACTGGCGCTGGTGCTGCCTGGCACCACGATCATGTCCAGGCCTACGGAGCAGACGCTGGTCATGGCCTCGAGCTTTTCGATCGTCAAGGCTCCCCTGCCGACGGCGTCGATCATGCCCGCATCCTCACTAACGGGAATAAAGGCGCCGCTGAGCCCACCTACATAGGAGGATGCCATGGTGCCGCCTTTTTTTACCGCATCGTTCNNATGTGCGCTACGCTGTCCCCGATGGCCGGGGTCGGCGCCAGGGACAGGTCAACGATGCCGAAAGGCACGCCTAGCCGGCGGGAGGCCTCCTGAGCCACCAGTTGCCCCATCCGGGTAATCTTGAAGGCGGTTTTCTTGATGGTTTCCGATACGGTCCCGAAATCTGCTCCCTTCACCTTTTCCAGGGCGCTCTTGACCACCCCGGGCCCGCTCACTCCCACGTTGATCACGCATTCTGGCTCTCCGATGCCATGGAACGCCCCTGCCATAAAGGGATTGTCTTCAGGCACATTAGCGAACACCACCAGTTTGCAGCATCCGAGCCCGCCCCCGGCTGCGGTCAGCCGGGCCGTTTCCTTGACACACGAGCCCATTTCCCGGACCGCGTCCATGTTGATGCCGGCCTTGGTGGTTGCCACGTTGACCGAGGCACAGACCTTTTTGGTGGTGCTCAGCGCCTCCGGGATGGAGGCGATCAGTCGCCTGTCGCCCCCGGTGTAGCCCTTGTGAACCAGGGCGGAAAAGCCCCCGATGAAGTTGACTCCGACCGCCTCCGCCGCCTGGTCCATGGTGGCGGCGAACTTGACGTAGTTCTCCTCTTCACTGCTCTCCGCCACCAGGGAGATGGGGGTCACAGCGATCCGTTTGTTGATGATGGGGATGCCATACTCCCTCTCGATCTCCTCACCCACCCTGACTAGGTTGCGGGCGAGGCTGGTGATCTTGTCATACATCTTAATCCTGGCTGCGTCTCCGCTAGGATGGCAGCAGTTCCTGAGGGAGATTCCCATGGTGATCGTCCTGATATCCAGGTTCTCCTCCTGGATCATCTTGATGGTTTCAATAACCTCAAACGGGCTGAACAATTAGAATCTCTCCAATCTTTTAGACCCGGTGCATAGAGTTGAAGATATCCTCGTGTTGGATCTGGATGCTGAGCCCCAGATTGGCGCCCAGATCCTTCAACTCCTTCGATAGCCTGGTAAAGGGGGCGTTGGCCTGGGAGATATCCACCAGCATCACCATGGTGAAAATCTCCTGCATGATGGTCTGGTTTATGTCGAGAATGTTGACGTTGTCATCGGCCAGGATCCTGGTAACCCCGGCGATGATGCCGACCCGGTCCTTGCCGATCACGCTGATCACCGCTCTCATATGAACCCTCCTTATGCCGCCAGTCAAAATCAGTTAAAGACCCTGCTGCCTCTCCTATGCCGACAAAATGAAGGCGTCCTCGCGCTCGTTTGTTAAAGGGGTTTGTAAAAACATTTTTCCATATACACGTTAAAACAATAGAGTATATTATGAGGCGGAGGGGTACGTAGCTTTTCAACTGATCATATATACCTTACGACAGATAGAGTCAAGATCCTGCTTGAACTTCTTTGCAATGGCCTGACCGTATTATAACTTTGGCGCGGAATACCCATCTCCTTTAGGTGATTGGGATGAGAGCGCTGTTTTGGGTTGTATCGAACACACCTTCGTAGTATAATATTTCCGGGGTGAGGAGAATGCTCAAAACATTCAAGTATAGGCTCTATCCTACAAAAGAACAAACGAAGATCATGCACTGGCCGGCTAAATGAACTGAGACGCCCATCCCCTTCAGGGGATGGGGAGACGTCGCGTTGATGGTTGGTGGCATTCTCGAGAAAGAACAGCGACCCACGGCCAGAGACTAAGTGGGCGCCGGAAGGGGTTGTATCAATGAGGATTGCGGTCGTCTATAAGAACGACCTCCGGGCGCGCAAACTGGCTCTGGAGTTAGGCGATAATTTGCTGAATAGGGGCATCGAATACTGTCTGCTGGATAGTATGAGGCTGGCGGAAACAGCCACTGAACTGCCGGTGGACCTGATCTTCGTCCTCGGGGGGGATGGCACCTTGCTGCAAGCCGCCCGTTGCTTTGCCAGCGCCGGAACGCCGATCATGGGGGTCAACCTGGGAACGGTAGGGTTTCTCAGCAGCGTCGAGCCGGAGAGCCTGCAATTATGTCTCGATGCCATACTGCACCGGGAGTATGACCTGGATGCCAGGATCATGATCAATGCCGCTGTCGCCAGGGACGATCAGGTGCTGTACCGGGGTACGGCGCTCAACGACATTGTGCTGAGGTCGCGCGCCCCCCACGCCATTCTGGTCGAGCTGAGGATTGACGGCAAGCCGCATACGACCTACCGGGGGGACGGCATCATCTGCGCCACTCCCACCGGCTCTACGGCCTATTCCTTCTCAGCGGGGGGTCCGGTTATCGACACCGGCCTGGAGGCCCTGGCGATCACCCCGATCTGCTCTCACCTGTCATTATCCAGACCGCTGGTAGTCAGCGCTTCGTCCCAGTTGACACTGGAACTGGGTTCCGACTACAGCACCGACCTTGCCGTGGACGGCCTGGAAGAGTTTTCCCTCCAGAAGGGCGACCTGGTGCAGATCGAGCGTTCGTCACTGGTGACCAACCTGGTGCGTCTGCAGCAGGTGAGCCGCCTCGAAAGAATCAAGCGCCTCATGGGCAGGTCAACTCGAGGTTAGAGGTTCGAGACTCGATGCTCAATTAGTACAGGTTAATCGATTATTTTCCAGAACTAGTTGAACCTCGAACCTCGAATATCGAACAACAAGAAGGAAAAGCGCGTTGGCCGCCAGCCCTGCACAGTGACATATTTTTGAACAGGGAAACGATCGACAGGGCGACCGAGCAGTTGCGGGCATGGTTTAATCTTCCTGGCGCTGCCCCGGCACTGAAGTAATTTTGGGGTTTCCACGTGGAACAATCATGGTGCTGCCGCCCCGATGGGGTATAATATGATATGAAAAGGCGATAGCCTGTTGGGAGGCAAGCCGGTAGAGGCCGGGAGGCGCCCTCGGGTCATCCAAAAATGGAGGTTCGCGGCAATAGTGGAAGAGCAGAAGCAGGATGATTTAGCCGAAAACTTCTCGCCCGGGCAAGCAGCAGCAGAGTTGAAAGAGATGCTCAAGGATGTTGCCCGGGAGATTGCCACCCTCGACGCATTGCGCAGGGCCCTGCTATGCGGGGTGATCCGGCAGCAGTCCGGAATAGGCGTCGAGGAATGGCCCCAGGCTGCCGAGAGTCTGGAAACTCTCATCCAGGCCCTAGACCGGCCTGGTCGGGATGCCAACAGGCGGTGCCAGATCATCACAATGCTGGCAGAGTGGAAGGAGAAGCTGGAAGGTCTGGAGAACTGCTTTAAAATGGCCGCCCAGTTGGCGGGCCACTACGTCAAGGACCCCGGCGAACTGACTGGGTCGATAGACGTCCTGGCTCATCGCCAACAGGTTGTCCGCAGGTTGATCACGGAGATCGAGCAGCTCGAGCGCAGTTAAACGAGAGATCGCTATATACCTTGAAAATTGACCACCCAAAGCGGGTGGTTTTATTTTTGATGACCTTTACAAAGTTTTAAAATGCGGTTAATACGAGCCTAACATTTGCCTGCCATAATGTAAGTAACCAAAAGCGATCCCCCCTCTTTATAAAGTACCGCTCTTGAACGAGAGCGGTACATCCACTCATAATAGGAAGTTCTAGACGTCTAGACCTTGAGGTGCGGAGCATGATCGACAAGGAGAACGGCATTCCCTATTGCCGGCAACTGATGCAGATCATCCAGCAGCAAGTTGCCAGGAAGGAGTGAGGAGCCAGGCGAGCAAACAATTCGAAAAGGCGCCATGCGGTCGGCCATACAAAGTTCGCTGGAGACACCAAACCTAAAAAATGAAAGGAGTATTCACGTGAAAAAAGTCCCCTTGTTACTGGTAGGCATTTTTCTTTTGTCGTCTCTCTTGGCGGGGTGCGCAACCACAGCATCCACATCGGTTAAAGAGCCCGATACCATCACCATTGCCTGGACGCCGAATAATGCGTCAGATAATCAGCAGCAATTCCGTGCGGAATTCGACAAGGTCATTGCCGATGCCACGGGCAAAAAAGTGCAAGACAAATTAACCACTGATTACAATATTGCCATGGCAGCCCTAGATAGCGGCGACGCCCAGTTGGGCTATTTCGGACCTTTCGAGTACATGACGGAACACGCAAAAGACCCCAAGATCGTGCCCCTGGTGGTCGCGAGCGGGCCTTCGGGAACCTTGAGTGACGCCCTTTACCACAGCCGGCTCCTTGTCAGGAAAGGCGATGAAGGTCAATATCAGTCCGGCAACGGTTATGCTCTTGACAACCTGGTCGGGAAAAAGATCTCCTTCGTTTCCACCAGTTCGACGTCCGGATTCAACGTGCCGGCAACAGCAATCGTGGGCTACTTCTCCAAGCAGGACAAGTGGAAGAGTCTGACCAAGGACGACCTGATGCAGGGTGGCAATGGCAAGTTCTTCAGTCAGGTGATTTTTGCCGGCTCCCATCAATTATCCTTATATAGCTTGCTGACGGGTAAGGCCGATGTCGCCGCGGTGGACGATATCGATGTGGCAGGCTACGTGCAGCTTGCCCAGGGAACCGACGAAGCCCCCGGGGCGGTCTATACTGTCAGGCAGGACGCTGCCGATCCGTTCACCAAGCTTGGCGGCGCCCAATTCGTGGTCATTGACTCCATACCGGTCCTGAACACACCAATAGAGGCTAATAGCAACGTGTTGAGCCAGGAGACTCTTGACAAGATAACGCAAGCACTCACCTCCAACCAGGTAACGAATGATCCGCTGATATTTGCGCCTCAAAGCTCTCAATACGGTATCTTCACCCAACCGGACCGGTTCCTGAAAGTAGACGATGCCTGGTACAATCCGCTCCGACAAGCTCTCGGCATGGCATCCTGAGGGGTTGAACATGAGGAGCTGGCTCTTGGCTTCAGAGGGGGACTGCTTTTCCCCCACTGAAGCCAAGAGCCAGTTAATTAGGGGCGCGCCCAGAGGGCACCCGGCCTTATCTCACCGCTTCAGAGGAAGCGGGGGCATTAGAGCGGGTAGTCATCTGTGGTCAAGGTCAACCAGATCCATGATGAATGAGAAGGGTTGTCTCGACGCCCCTCCCCCAATTTTAAAGGAGGTTTGAGCGTGGCCCTGTTGGAATTGAAAAACGTCACCAAATATTATAGCGGTACGACACCGGCCCTGGCTGGTGTCAGCTTTTCTGTCAACGATGGTGAGTTTGTTTCCGTGATCGGTTCTTCAGGATCGGGTAAATCAACACTTCTCCGTTGTATTAACCGGATGGTCGAGGTGACCAGTGGGGAGATCTCCTTCGGAGGTGTTGTTGTTTCCAGGCTGGGGAAAAAGGATCTGCGGAAAGTAAGAACAAAAATCGGTATGATCTTTCAACAGTTCAACCTGGTTGACCGGATGAGCGTGATCGAGAACGTGCTTCATGGCAGGCTTGGTTATAAGTCAACCCTGGCGGGTGTTTTGGGTAGATACACCCACGAGGAGAAATGGCAGGCCTTGAAGGTTATCCAGATGCTGGGCCTGGAGCAGCAGGTTTATCAGAGGTGCGACCAGTTAAGCGGCGGCCAGAAACAACGGGTGGGCATCGCCAGGGCGCTGGTGCAGAACCCCAAAATGATCTTGTGCGACGAGCCGATAGCTTCGCTGGACCCCAGATCTGCGAAGATTATCATGGACCACCTGAGAAGTATCTGCACAGACATCGGCATGACCCTGGTCATCAGCTTGCACCAGGTAGATATGGCTCTGAAGTATACCGACCGAATTATCGGCCTTAACAGGGGAGTAGTGGTTTTTGACGGGACGCCGGGCGAACTGACCAGTCAGCGGAGTGCGGAGATCTATGCCAGGGAACCCAAAGATGTAAATATTAATCTGGGAGAGAGAAATGCAAGCTGATGTTTTCACCAGGCGCAGGAACAACGCTTTGATCTTCTTTGCCTTGCTAGCTATCCTGACGGCAGGCTCGATCATCATCACCCAGTACGATGTGCAGAAAGGGTTCACCAGCATCGCCAGGGCCTTGATCTGGGGAGCGTCCAACTTTTATCCCGATGCCAGGTCGCTCACGAAACTGCCCGATATTTTGGTCAAATTGCGGGAAACGGTGCTGATGTCTATCGCTGCAACCAGCGTAGCTGCGATCTTTTCCCTGCTCTTGGCAGTGGCCGGATCGCGCACCACGAGGATATGCAGCTCGTTTACCGTGATCGCCAGGGGAATCGCCTCATTCTTTCGCAACGTACCTCTGGTGGCCTGGGCCATGATTTTAATGTTAGCATTCAGCCAAAGCTCGTTAACAGGTTTTCTGGCCTTGTTTTTTGGTTCGCTCGGATTTCTGACGCGTGCATTTATGGAAACGATCGATGAAGTTGGCGAGAACACAGTTGAAGCCCTGAAGTCAACCGGGGCGGCGTATTTTCCCGTTATATTCCAAGCTGTTTTGCCTGCCAGCATGCCCCAGGTGGTTAGTTGGTTATTGTTCATGGTTGAAACCAATATTCGTGACGCCACGCTGGTTGGGCTGCTCACCGGCACGGGTATCGGGTTTTCCTTCGACGTCTACTATAATGCTTTCAACTACCATGCGGCCAGCCTGGTGGTGATTGTCATCGTGATCACGGTTCTCATTGTGGAAATGGTTTCTAATGGCGTAAGAAGGGTGATCTTGTGATTGAGATCGAGAGCATAGGTATAGAGCCGGGTACCCACCCAGCCGCGCTNNCCGCCGGGGCGGGCGTGGCGCGGTAGCCGGAAAAGAGACGGCCTGAGTCTGAACATGGCCAAGCCACTTGACAAGGCGGCTCTTGCTATCCGCCTCACTTTGCTGGTATTGGCAGTAACGACAATCTATGCCTTGCTGACGATGGATGACCAGGGTATCAACATACTGAAAGCGATCCTCGATACTCTGAGTAATTTTAAGACGATTTTTTTCCAGCCATACTCACAACACTTTACTGTGTGGCAGGCCTTCTGCGAAATAGTGATTACTTTGGGGCTGGCATTTCTGACCACTTTGTTCGGCGGCGTGATCGCCCTCTTTCTGGGCCTTATGGCCGCGCAGAACTTGTCCCCTAAATGTCTCACAAATGTTATCAAAAGTTTTGTTGCTTTCATCCGGGCAGTTCCAACGATCCTCTGGGTTTTAATTTTTGCGGTGGCTGCCGGGTTGGGGAGTACGGCGGTGGTAATCGGTCTGACTTTCCACTCGGTCGCCTATTTGACCAAGGCATATTCCGAGTCTTTTGAAGACTTGGACCGGAGTGTGATTGAAGCGCTAATGGCCACGGGCGCCAATTGGTGGCAAATTGTTTTTCAGGCGGTAATACCGTCCACGGCTACCTATCTGCTGTCCTGGACGTTCTTGAGGTTTGAAATAAACTTCGCCAATGCCGTTGCCATGGGCGCCGCCGCCGGAGCAGCCGGGATCGGCTTTGACCTGTTCATGGCCGGCGAGTATTACTTCAACCTGCATGAGGTGGGCCTGATCACATATTTCATCTTGGCTTTTGCCATTGTCTTGGAGATGCTGGCCACAAATATGAAGAGTAAGCTCCTGAAAAAGGCTTGATGATCGGGATAATAGCCGTATACTCATTACCCATCACTCGAAAAATTGTTGACAAGGAGATGAAGGCAGTGGAACCACAGGAGATTCTGGCCGAGGGCAGGTTGGATGTATGGCAGCAGTTAACCGCTGCGATCGAAGTCAGGCATAATGTGAAGACAGTCAAGGCGCCGGAGACCTGCCTGGCGATGATGCAGGCGGTGGATAGCGTGGGAGAGACCCCTTTCTACCTGGGCGAGGTGCTGATGTGCGAAGCGGCTGTCAGGGTCGATGGGGTGATCGGTTACGGTTTTGCCCTGGAGGATGATCCAGAACGGGCCTGGTGCCTGGCGGTGCTTGATGCCGCCCTGGCCGCCGGACTGCCTGAAGGGCGGGAGATCAGGGCGGCCATCGATGGCGAGGGAAGGCAGTTGCTGGAGGAACGCCGCCTGGTGCAGGATCTGGTGGCCGGCACCATGGTGCGTTTCGCAGTGATGGAGGGTCAGTGATGGGCACAAATCTGGAATCTAATTTTGATCAGGTGTTCACGTCGCAGCAGATCTACCGCCTGCTGCTGGATGCCATGGCCCGCCCCGGCAAGATCGTGACGCTGGCCAGGCTGGAGATCGATCCCCCCGAGGGGCTCTCCTGGTCGATCGCCGGCCTGGCTTTCACCCTGCTCGACCAGGAAACAACCTTCGCCGCGCTCCCGGACCATGAGTCCTGGGGCCACTACCTGTGTCTGAACACAGGCAGCCGGCAAGCAGCGGTATCTGAGGCGGAGTTCATCATTATTGACGGCAGGGTTGACCTGCCGGAGCTCCTGGTAGTCAACCGGGGTGATCTGCTCTTTCCTGACCGGGGGGCGACCCTGATGGTCATGGTGTCGTCGGTCGGCGGTGATGGTGCTGACAACAGGCTGACCCTGCAGGGACCCGGTATACCCGGCCAGGTGAGCCTGACTTTAGGCGGCCTGTGCCCGGGCAACCTGGAGCGGGTGCAGACCCTGAACAGGGAGTTTCCCCTGGGAGTTGACCTGATGATCAGCGATAACCGTGGCGCTCTGGTCTGCATCCCCCGCTCCAGCGCCATCACAGCGGAGGTGAATGGCTGATGGGATACGTGGCAGTAGCCGGCGGTGAAGAGGCGATCACCAACGCCGAGGCGTTAGTGGCTTTCTACAGGCTGAAGGGGGGATCGACGCCCGTCCAGGTGCGCCAGATCCGGGAACAGATGCGGCTGGCGGTTGACAAAGTGATGAGCGAGGGCTCTCTGTATGCCCCCGGCATCGCTGCCCTGGCCCTCAAACAGGCGGAGGGGGATGGGATCGAGGCCTCCTTTATCGTTCGGGCCTACCGGGCGACGCAACCGCGGCGCTACGTCTCGCTGCCTGTCGACACCCGGCAGATGAGGGTCATCAGGCGCATCAGCGGCGCCTTTCAGGACGTGCCCGGCGGTCAAGTCCTGGGTCCGACCAGGGATTACACCCAGAGACTGGTGGACTTCGCGCTGCTTGGGGAGACCCCGGAACTCGCGGCCGGCTTTTTTAAGAAGATCGGTGTCCAGACGTCTAGATCTGCATTGCCGGACACCTTTCCCAAGGTCATCGACCTGCTGCGCCGCGAAGGTTTGATGGCGGAGCCCGGCGATCGGGACCGGGCACTGTCCGATATCACCCGGGAGGCTATCTCCTTTCCCTGCAACCGATCGGCCAAACTGCAATCCCTCGCCCGGGGCGAGACCGGGGTGATGATGGCGCTAGCCTATAGCTCTATGCGCGGCTTCGGAGACATCCATCCCTACCTCGGCGAACTGCGGGTGGGCACGGTACCGCTCTTCATCAACCACCGGGCCAAGAAACACCCGGTGTACCTCGGGCCGGTGCTGGTGACCGAAGCGGAGATCATTTCCGGACAGTACGAGGATGACCAGGGCATACCGAAACTGACCCTGGGCTATGGGCTGTGTTTCGGCCACAACGAGCTGAAGGCGATCGCCATGGGGGTGCTCGACCGTACCATGCAGAGCCAGGCCCCCCAGAGGGCCCCGGCGGAGGACGAGGAGTTCGTCCTGTATCATATCGATGGCATCGAGTCCTCGGGCTTTTCAGCCCATTGGAAGCTGCCCCATTACGTGACCTTCCAATCTACCCTGGACCGCCTGCGCCGGACTCAAAAACTGAAAGAGGAGGCGGATACTCTTGGGCGTGAACCAGAACCGGAAACACCGGGGCTATAACTTTGCTTTTCTGGACGAGAACACCAAGCGGGAAATCCGGCGCAAGCTGCTCAAGGCGGTCGCCATTCCCGGCTACCAGGTGCCCTTCGCCTCACCGGAACTGCCCATTGCCCGTGGTTGGGGCACCGGAGGTTTACAGATCACCATGGCCATCATCGGCCCCGGGGATGTCTTGAAAGTGATCGATCAGGGCTGCGACGGCAGCGTCAATGCGGTCAACATCCGTAAACTGCTGGTTAAGACCACCGGTGTGGCCACTACCTTCGACACCAACGCTGCCAGTATCATCCAGACCAGGCACCGGATCCCTGAGGAGGCGATGCGCCAGGACCAGATCCTGGTGCTGCAGGTGCCGATCCCAGAGCCGCTGCGCTATGTTGAGGCCAGCGAGGCGAAGACCCGGGAGATGCACGGGGAGATGGACTACAGCCGGATGTGGGTCTACCTCTACGAGAACATCGTGCAGTACGGAGAGATCACCATCGGGGCGCGCTACCCCTCATTGGTCAACCGGCGCTACCTGATCGATCCCTCGCCGATCCCGCGCTGGGATGTGCCCAAACTAAACCAGGCGGAGACGCTGTATCTCTTCGGGGCAGGCAGGGAGAAGAGAATCTACGCCGTACCGCCGCACACACTGGCCGAGCCTCTGGAATTCGAGGACTTCCGCTTTCGGGTGGAGGATTTCACGGGGCGCTCCTGTATTCGCTGCGGCGCCACTGATACCTACATGAACGAGATGTACGATAGCTCCAGCGGCCGGAAGCTGTTTGTCTGTTCGGACAGCGGCTACTGTGACCGGCGTCGGGAACAGTCGGTCACGCAAAACTTGGCTTGCGCCGAGCCGACGGGGCACCCTCTGGGTCGGGTACCCCCGAAGGCGGAAGCCTTGGTTGCGCCGATCCAGGAACGTAGTCGCTCTTATCCTACCGCTTCAAAAGAAGCGGGGGCATTAGAGCAAGTAGTTATCGAGGGAAAGGAGGCCCGGTGATGGCTGCAACCGGAGAGGCGGTACTGGATGTGCGGGGCCTGACCAGGCTCTATGGGGCGGGTTGCCCGGACTGCCTGGTGCTAACAGGTCCTGATGCCGGGACCAACATCTGTCCACAGTGTCACGCCATCGTGGCCTGCAACAACATCAGCTTTGACCTGGAGCAGGGGGAGATCCTGGGGATCGTGGGGGAGAGCGGCTCCGGCAAGAGTACCCTGCTGCGCTGTATCTGTTTCGATGAAGAGGCCACGGCTGGAGAGTGCTATTTCGCGGCCTTCGGCACCGGCCGGGATGACGCCTTCTCCCAGACCGGCCAGGCCCGGCGCTATATCAGAAACCACCTGCTGGGGATCGTCTACCAGAACCCATTGATGGGGATCAAGCCCCATTTCACCGCCGGCGGCAATGTGGCAGAGAAACTGTTGACGGCGGATGTGTACAATGTCTCCCTGATCAGGCAGCGGGCGGCCACCTTGTTGCAGCGGACCGAGGTGCCCCTGGCCCGGATGGACGACTTTCCGGCCAACTTCAGCGGTGGCATGCAGCAGCGGGTGCAGATCGCCAAGGCCCTTGCCAACAATCCTCCGGTGCTGCTGCTAGATGAGGTCTCTACCGGCCTGGACGTATCGGTGCAGGCCCGGGTGCTCGATCTGATCAAGGAGATCCAGCGTGACCTGGGGATTGCCATGATCGTGGTTTCCCACGACCTGGGCGTGATCAGGCTGTTGGCTGACCGCACCGGTGTGATGCAGCACGGTCAGGTTATAGAGTTCGGGCTCACTGACCAGATCCTGGAAGATCCGCAGCACCGCTATACCCAGTTACTGGTACATTCAATGCTCTAAACAAGTAATGAGTAATGAGCTATGAGTAATGAGTAAAAGCAAAAAGCAAAACTTCTACGGGCAGGAGTCGGAAGTCAAACACTTCTTTCGTCTGTAAATTGTTGAAAGCAGACTTGAGTTTCATTACTCAGCACCCAGCACTCAGCACTGAAGTAGTGAGGAGGACAACATGGGCAATGTCTTATCGGTAAGGCAGTTATCCAAGCATTTTATTTTGCACATCCTGGGTGGAAAGGTGATCGCCGGCTGCGAGGAGATCGGGTTTGACTTGAAGCAGGGGGAATTCCTGGGCCTGACCGGCCCCAGCGGGGCGGGCAAGTCCACCGTTCTCAAGTGTATCTACCGCACCTACCTGCCGACATCAGGACAGATGCTCTATACAGGCAAAGATGGCCGGCAGATCGATCTGGCCTGCGCCCCGGAGCGGGAGATGATCCGGTTGCGGCGTCGGGAGATCGGTTATGTCAGCCAGTTCCTGAAGGTCATGCCCCGGGTGCCGGCTGTCGACGTTCTGGCCGGGGAGTTGCGTCAGAAGGGCTGGGAGATGGAGCGTGCCCGGCAGCGTGCCCGGGAGTTCTTGAAGATCATGGACATCAACCAGGCGCTCTGGGATGCCTATCCATCCACCTTCAGCGGCGGCGAGCAGCAGCGGATCAACCTCGCCCGGACGCTGATCACGGAGCCGCGCCTGCTGCTGTTGGACGAACCGACCGCCTCCCTGGACATTGTCACGAGGCAGATCGTGATCCGGGTGCTCAAGGACTCGAAAGCTGCCGGGGCCACGATGATTGGTGTTTTCCACGATCTGGATGTCATGGGGCGTCTGGTCGACCGGGTGTTCGGTATCGAGGCTGGCCGTTCCAGCACTCAATGCAGTCCGCCACAAGTCGCAACTGACTTGACACCTGTTCCTGGACACTATTATGATTCTGCTTCTGTTGAGTGCGGCGCGGGTGCCAGTACTGACAGGCGTGGAAGCGGGAGGATCGCCTCCCGGGAGGATACTCTATGAAGCACTCGTTGCTGATCACCAACGGCCAGGTCGTGCTTCCGGACCGGGTGATCGTTCCGGGCGAGGTATTGATTGAGGATGGGGTCATCCTCTATGCAGGCAAGCAGATCGAGAAACACGGCAAGACTGCTCAAAACGTGCTGGACGCCAGGGGTTGCTACGTACTGCCCGGCCTGATCGATCTGCACAGTGATTCCATCGAGAAAGAACTGGAACCGCGTCCGGGGGCGATCTTTGGTGCGGAAATGGCTTTCAGTGAGCTTGAGAAGAGGCTTGTCGGCAATGGCATCACCACCATGTACCACTCCTTCTCCTTTGCCGGGGCCGAGTGGGGCATTCGCAACGATGGGCATGCTGCTGACTGCATGCGCAAGATCGTGGACATGTCCAGCAAGACCTGGCTAATCCGCAACCGTGTGCACCTGCGGTTCGAAATTACCAATGTCCAGGGAGTGGAGACGGTCAGATCCCTGATCGATGACGGCATGGTCGACCTGCTCTCCTTTATGGACCACACTCCGGGTCAGGGACAGTACCAGACCGCCGAGGATTACCGGCGCTACATGGAAAAGACCTACCATCTTCCTTTGAGCCGCATTGAAGAGAACATCGCCGCCAGGGAACAGGGACGGTCACAGGCATCCGCCAGTATAGAGCAACTCAGCGCCACCGCCAGGCATAATGAGGTTCCCATGGCCTCGCACGACGACGATAATATCGAGCGGTTGGCCTCTTACAGGAACTGCGGCGTCACCATCCACGAGTTTCCGATCAACCTGGCTGTTGCCGAAGCTGGCCGCTGGATGGGAAGCCACGTCTGCGTCGGAGCTCCGAACGTGGTGCGGGACGGATCGACAGGCAAAGGGATGCGGGCCATGGAAGCCATCACCGCCGGGGCAGCCAATATCATCTGCTCTGACTACCACCCTCCGGCTATGCTGCAGGCAGTTTTCAAGCTGTCGAGGGAAGCGATGACCCTGTCCCGGGCAGTATGCCTGGCGTCTCTGGAACCAGCCCGGGCAATAGGCCTGAAGCTCCTGGGAAGCCTGGAGCCGGGACATCTCGGGGATGCCATCGTGGTGAGCCTGCGGGGAGGCATTCCGGTAGTTACCGATGCTGTGGTGGGAGGAGTGCAGGTCTACCGGGTCAGCTACTGCAATCAGGTGAAGAGTGTTCATGAACCTGCCGGGTGGCGCCTTCCCGCTGTCAGATCGCAGCAGGTGCTGCGCTAAACAGCGGTCAGGCGCTGCACCAGAGGCCGGGTTTCTTCGGTCAAGCTGTTAACCGGATATGCATGGAGGGGGAGATTGGATTGCAGGTGGCAGGGATCGCTATCAACGCTGACGCCGTCGGGCTGGACGGCAACCTCGATGTGCTGCGGGAGGAGTTGGATCACCACGCAGGGATCGGCTTTGCCTATGTAGAGATCGCTCCGCATGGGGCTGGCGTGATCCACGGTGGCGGCCTGCACCGGGAGCAGATGAAAAAACTCCTGAAGGTGCTATCTGCCTATCCTTTCAGGTATGTGACGCACGGCCCGAATCCGCTGAATCTGATGGATCGGGAGCATCTGGAACTGGAGAAGCGCCTGTTTATGTCCAGCCTGCAGTTCGCAGGGGAGACCGGATCCGGGGTGATGGTCTACCACGCAGGGCGCTGGCTGCCCGAGGAGCAGTTCCAGTTGCCGGATATTGGGATGCCGGAGCCGGATCAGCAAAAAGTTATGTGGGAACTGGAACGCACGCTGCTCCAGGAGATGGGCGTCTTGGCGGAGCAGTACGGGGTGACCATTGCCGTGGAAAACGCCCGCCCCTATCTGGATGCCAGTCCGTATTGCTACGGCGAATTTCTGCAATCCCTGGCGGAGATGATCGTGCAGGTCAACCATCCCCGGGTGGGGATCACCCTGGACCTGGGACACGCCTTTCTGGCCTCCCGCCATCATGGCTACAATCTATTGGAGGGGGTGGATGCGGTGCGGCCATATATCAGGCACATCCACCTGCACGACAACTATGGGCGTTGCTGCGCCTCCTATGAGAAGAAGCAGGGCGAACTGCTGGCCACCGGCCGGGGTGACTTACACCTGCCGATCGGCTGGGGAGAGGTGCCGGCCCGGGAAGTGTTTGCCCGCCTCCAGGACTACCGGGGCGTGGTTACCCTGGAAATCAGGCCACGCTACCGGGCCTTCTATGAGGAGGCTCTGACAAATGCCCGGGTTTTGTTTGCGGCGAAAGGCCTGGCAGAAGATCCCGGCGCGGCTAAGCAAAAAAAAGTTTGACTCAGTGCAGCGCAACGTCTTACAATAAAGGTAAGACGGGGAGGCGATAAACCTGGACACTGTGACTCTTTCATCAAAAGGCCAAATTGTGATTCCGAAAGTCTTACGCAGCCTGCTCAAACTGTCAGAAGGGGATAGACTCACAATAACGCTTCACCAGAACAGGTTGTTGTTAGAGCCTGTGGATGAGAAGAGACTTGCAAACTGGCGCTCGTGGGAGGGAGTGTTGAAAAATACTCACGCTCTTCAGGATCATGTTGCCGAGCATGCCGAAGAGGTTGACAAATGAAGCAAGCAGTTCTCGACGCCTACGCTATTCTGGCATGGATGCAACAGGAGCCTTGTGCCCCGGTTGTGAGCAACTTGTTTGCCCAGGCGGAACAGGAAGAAAATATTGAGCTTTTTCTTTCCTGTATCAATGCCGGCGAGGTCTACTACAGGCTTTATAAAACGGCTGGTTCAAGGGCAGCCAATGATTTCAAGGAAGCTCTCCTACAACACAAATTTCCACTAATACTCGTTACTGCCAGTAATACTCGGGTATGGCGCGCGTCTGGTCTAAAAGGGCAGTACCGGATCTCCTATGCAGATGCATTTGCAATAGAACTGGCGATTGATAAGGGAGGACAGCTGGTTACAGGTGACCCGGAAATTTTGGCTCTAGCAGCACAGGGCGTGGTTGATACCTGCGACCTGACGAGTACTGGAGATCAGGCAACAGAATGACCGGAACGGCTGCTGCATGATGCAATACATACATTCGAAGCGAGAGAGGAGCAATGATATGTCCAGGAAGAAGATCTCGTCCAGCGCCCGAATTACGGGACCGTCTCCCGAGCAGATCAGGAAAAGGAATCTGATCATCGGCATCCTGATCGTTGTCGCGGTGGCTCTGGTTGCCACGATCACCGTGAGCATAAACAGAGAGGAAAATCCGGCAGCCAACAACAGCCCGAAATCAACCTCGACGAAGACCGCCGGCGGCACAACCGGACAGACGGCGGCTGCGTCCAAGACTGCAGGTGCCCAGAGTACGGCTGCGGGTCAGCAGCCGGCAGCCCCGGCCAACGCCAAAAATGCCCAGAATGCGGCCTTGCGTAATATACAAGGCATGACTGTTCAGGATATTAAAGAAGGCACTGGAAAAACAGCAGAAAATGGAGATCAAGTTACCGTAAATTATGTGGGGACACTCACGAATGGAACAGTCTTTGACTCGAGTATTGCAAGAAATCAGCCATTTACATTTACTATCGGCGCCGGTCAAGTAATCAAAGGATGGGATTTGGGAGTAGCGGGAATGAAAGTTGGAGGAGAAAGAAAACTTGTTATTCCTCCGTCTCTGGGATATGGATCTTCAGGTGCTTCAGGAGGCTCCATACCACCAAATGCAACCCTAGATTTTACAGTTGATCTTCTTAAAATTAGTTAAAGAATAACGGCACGGCTGTGCTTAGAGGAGAGAACCAATTGTCCGAAGATCAGAACCCGAACCAAGAAAGGCCGGCGCAGTCGGAACCGGCTGCTCAGAAAATCGTCATCGACACCGCCAGGGGGCAGATCATGCTCGAGGTCTACCCAGACCTGATGCCGGTCACCGTGGCCAACTTCGACAAGCTGGTAAAGGCCGGCTTCTACAACGGGCTCACGTTCCACCGGGTCGAGGACTGGGTGATCCAGGGGGGTGATCCGAAAGGAAACGGCACCGGCGGCCCTGGCTGGCAGATCAAGCTGGAGACCAGCCCCCGGCTCAAGAACATGCGGGGGGCGGTGGCTATGGCCCGGTCCATGGACACCGACTCTGCCGGCTCGCAGTTCTATATCCTCAAGAAGGATGCCTCCTGGCTGGACGGTCAGTATGCCGTGTTCGGCATGGTGGTCCAGGGGATGGACGTGGTCGACCGGATCCAGATCGACGACAAGATGCTGACAGTTAAGGAATGATAGCGTGCCTGTGGTGAAAGAGCCGGAAAAGTTCCCCGCTTGTCCGGACGATGGTGATATAATAGAACCCGGTTCAAAAAGCGGCTAAAGCGGGGTTGATTGGCCCGGGGAGAGGGAACTGTTGTTAGGAACCATCGTCAATACAGCAGCCATCATTCTTGGAGCAATCCTGGGGAATTTTCTGAAGAACGGTTTTCCGGAGCGGTTCAAGGCCACGCTGATGCAGGCGATCAGCCTGGCGGTGATCCTGATCGGGCTGTCCATGGCATTGAAGACCCAGAACGTGATGGTGGTCACCCTGAGCATCGTCATCGGGGGCGTCATCGGAGAGTTGCTGCGGATCGAGGACTGGCTGAACAGCCTTGGACTAAAGCTGGAACAGCGTTTCGGCGGCGATAACGGCAACTTTGCCAAGGCCTTCGTGTCCGCCAGCTTGGTCTATTGCGTGGGCGCCATGGCGATCATGGGGTCACTGGAGAGTGGTCTGACCGGTCATTACAATACCCTGTTCGTCAAGTCCATCCTGGACGGGGTTTCTTCCATCGTCTTTGCCTCCAGCATGGGGATCGGAGTGGCCTTCTCGGCCCTGCCGGTCTTCCTCTACCAGGGCGGCATCACCCTGGCAGCCGCTCACATCAAGCCCCTCCTCACTGATGCCATCATCCGGGAGATGACCGCCACCGGCGGCCTGCTGATCTTCGGCATCGGCGTCAACCTGCTGACGGGAGGCAAGATGCAGATCAAGGTCGGCAGCCTGCTCCCGGCCATCTTCGTGGCCATCCTGGTCGTCGTCCTCTTTACCCACTTCCACATCATGTAGAAAAAACGCAACTGCTCAGCCTATGCCGCAAGCCATGCGACCCCCGACGTCTGTTTACGCGCGGCTTGTGTTATCACGTGTCCGGCGGCCGAGCAGCAACAGGTAAAAGACGGCCATGGCGAACAGGATGGTGGCGGAGACCCCGAAGGTAAAGCGAAAGCCGTAGGTATCTCCCAACTTTCCGCCGATCACGGGACCCAGGGCCATTCCCAGGCCGTCGATGCTCATGAAGATGGAGTAGAGGCTGCCTCGCACCGAGCTGGGCATCATGTGCGCCAGCAGCCCGTTCCACGATGGCAGGATTAAAGCATAGGAAATGCCGAACAGGATAGCGTAGGGGTAGAGCAGCAATGGTTTGGGGTAACCGGAGATAGCCAGCATCAACACCCCGGCCAGGAAGCACCCCGTCACCAGGAACAGGCGGTACCCCAGACGGTCCACCATCTTCCCGACCGGTACCATGATGGCGATCGTGATGGCGCCGACAACAAGGATAAGCAAGCCATAAGCGGTCTGATCCAGGCCGTAGACCACCCCGAAGAAGGGGATCAGCAGCGGTATCAGCATGCTCGTGGCCAGGGTCTGGGCGAAGGAGCCTGTCATCAGCATCCGGAGGTTCCAGACCTCCCGGATCATCTGGATCAGGTGACGCCTGGGGCCGGAAACCGTGTTGGCGTGTTTCCGGGAGAGCCACTTGCGGGTGTTGAAGGCCAGCAGGAGTGGGAGGCAGAAGATGCCCAGCAGGACCGTGATCAGGAGCTTCGGTCCCAGGTGGAAGAGCAGGTTGATCAGAACATACCCCGATCCCATTCCCAGCATCCAGGCTACGAAGACGGAGCTGAGGGTTCCGGCCTGTTCATCGCTCGGGGAGTGCTCCACCAGGGTGCTTACCACCGCGGGCCAGACCGGGGAACATCCCAACCCGAAAAGGATCGCCCCCAGCAGCAGGACCGGTCCGGACCTGCTCCACAGAAAGGTGCTGAGCCCCAGCAGCGCCAAGGGCAGACTGAACAGCAGGGTCCTCCGGGGGCCGAAATAATCCACCAGCCAGCCGGAGGATGGCTTGGCAATGGTATCGGCGCCATACATGGCGGAGATGATGGCGCCGCTCAGGAAGACGGTGATTCGGAAGTGGTGGTGGATGTAGACGGGATCTGCCAGGTGAGGGACGAAGATGGGGACAAGGGCAAGAAACATCGCGCCCCGCACGAATTCCACCGAACCGATAAGGCTGAGGAGGATCCAGGAAAAACGCCGGAAGTAGGCCTCTTTAAGGCTATCGCCCATCCGCTGATAATCTCCTAATAATCGGCTGTTAGCCCGGCACTGACCTGATTTAGCAGCTTGGCCGAGTTTACCGTAATTTGCTACCAGCAGCATATGCTGGTCGTTGGTATGTGTTCGTTAAACGGTGCTGGCGGTCATTGCCGGTGCGCTGCCGGGATATTCTCCCGCCAGCAGCGACAGCAGGATCCTGGCAGCCACATTGGCGGCTTCCGGGCGTCCCGCAGCCTGTGCCCGGGAACGCAGTGCTTCATAGAAATGCTTTTGGGTCAGAACGAGGTGCAGTTTCACCTTCAGCTCTTTCAGGTCGTAAACCGGCAGCGCTGCTCCCGCATCAAGCAAATAGCGGGTGTTTTCCGCTTCCTGGCCTGGGATCGGACGGTAGATCAGCATCGGCAGCCCCACGGCCAGGGCCTCGGAGATAGTTAGGCCTCCGGCCTTGGTGATGAGTAGATTGGACACCGCCATGAACTCCTCCACGTTGTCGATAAACTGGTAGATCTTGAACAGCTTGTTGAATCTGCCTCTCTGCTCTATCAAGTGCTGATAGAGACCCTTGTCCTTGCCGGTGATCACCATTACCTGCAGGGGCAGGGGGAACTCGTCCAGCACCTGGCAGAGGGCCGGAATTCCCCGCAGCATTCCTACCGCGCCGGTCATGACCAGAATCACCGGGATCTCGGGCCTGAGCCCGAACTTGGCATACAGGGTTTCCCGGGGAGGTGTCCGGGNNCGGGAGAATTTAAGATCGATGGGAATGCCGGTAACGAGAATTTTGGGATCGGGCACGCCTTGATAGATCAGTCCCTGGCGGACCTGCTCGGAGCCCACCAGGTAGAGGTCCGTTTCCGGATGCACCCACTGGCTGTGAGCGGTGTTGTCGGTGATCACGGTGACCAGCGGGGTCTCGAGCAGGCCTTTCCGCTTGATATAGGAGATGACGCCGGCCGCCATGGGATAGGTGGCGACCACCAGCCTGGGCGAGCGCTCGGCAAGAAATTCGAGGATCTTCTCAAGACCCATGTTGGTGAGGTGCTTTTCCATCAGGGTGTCCAGTTTCAGGGTGTCCGTTACCCGGTAGAAGTATCCATAAAGAGTGGGCGTGTTGCGGACCGACTTGGTATACGTGAACCTGGTGAACCTGTTGATGGCAGGACTGATCAACTCCATGAAGTCGACGATCTCGGTATTCAGCTTGTCCTGGCAGAGATCCAGAGCCTTGGTCAGCGCCAGCGATGCTTGGCTGTGCCCGCCACCGTAGCTGGCAGAAAGAAATATTACATCGAGCATTGGACTAACCCCCATTTTGGGAACGACGGGTTTTCAGGGGACACATTCTATCGGTGACAATCCCGAAAGAATGCGTCCCCTTCCTCGAAAAGGTTGTGTCCCCCATTCCTTATGTATATCATATACGTTCAGTATATAATGCATATCAACCTATTGTAAACTGTTATCATTTCCAGCGCCTGGCAAACGCGGCCAGAACCCGCCCGGCAGGACAATTTTATTAAGGGCGGAAGACCCGGGATACGTGTTCACAGGGTTCAACTGGGTCTTGGCTTCAGTGGGGGAAGATTGTGTAAGACCCCGGTATCCGGGGCAGCGGTCGAGGAAGCAGGAAGCCAACGCAATGATGCTTTCCTCAGAAGCCCCCGCTTCTGAGCGGAGCGGAAGCGGGGGTAGTTCACCACTTCTTATTTATACTTAAACTACTAAAAGTGTCAAGAAGGTCTAACGCTCCAGCGGTGGGCGGTCCCGGCCTGCCGGCCAGCCGCCCAGGCGGTTCGGCAGTTCCTTGAAGGATGACGGCGAGCCGTACACCAGGATGTCCCCACCCTCCCGCACGGTGATCTCCGCCCCTGTCAGGATAGTTATTCCCTCCCACTGCCAGGCGCTCTCCTCCAGGAAGGAAAACAGTTTCCAGTAGCTCTTGATATTGGCGTGCTCGGTGAAGGCCAGGAGACTCACCCCCAGCAACTGCGCCCGGCCGAGACATGTGGTAGCGCCCCGGTTCTCGCCGGGATAGCAGATCGAGCCAGGTGGACGTTTTTACATCCGGAGGATGATGCCGGACAACCTTGATAGTACCTTAACACATCCTTAACACTTCCTTAATACTTCTCCTGTAATATTACTTTTTAGGTATTTTAATTTATTTTGGAGGTGGATTGTCGTTGTTTAGCAGTAAGAGAGGTTTGGGATTAGCCTTATCTGTTGTTTTGGCGGGCAGTATCCTGTTGTCCGGGTGTGCTTCCAATAGCCGGACAAGTCCTGCACCGAGCACTAGCGGTGTCAGCACTAGCGGTGTCGATTTTACGGTGTCCGGTAACATTACCGCAGCCGGTTCCACGGCATTGCAGCCGTTGGTGGAACAGGCTGCGACCCAGTTCATGCAAAGTGATCCTAACGCCAAGATCAGCGTGCAGGGAGGCGGCAGCGGGACAGGGCTGGCTCAGATAGCACAAGGCAGCGTCGATATCGGAGATTCGGATCTTTTTGCAGCCGCGAAACTGACTGCCGCCCAGGCAACAGGTTTAGTCGATCATCAAGTGTGTGTGGTAGGTTTTACCACTGTGGTCAACCCCAATGTCACTGTCGATAATCTTACCACGCAGCAGTTGCAGCAGATCTTCACCGGGAAGATCACCAACTGGAGTGCTGTCGGTGGAAGCAATCTGCCAATCACCATTATCAACAGGCCGACCACTTCCGGTACCAGGGCAACCTTCAAGGAGTACGCTCTTGGCGGTCTGGAAGAGGCCCAGGGCATTGCGCTGACCGAGGACAGTTCAGGCGCCGTCGCCAAGGCTGTGTCCGGCACGCCGGGCTCTATCAGCTATCTGGCGTTGTCCTTTGCGAGCAGCAACAATACGGTAAAAATGGTGAGTTTGAACGGCGTCGCTCCTACCAACGCCAACATTATCAGCGGCCAATACCCCATCTGGTCATATGAGCATATGTATACCAAGGGAGACCCCCAGGGCCTGACCAAAGCCTTTATCGACTACATGATGAGCCCTGCGGTAGCACCGCTGATCCAGCAATTGGGCTACATAGTCGGCTCGAGCATGACAGTATCTCGGACTAGTTAACCTTTGNNGGGTGGCCAGATAACCATGATTAATGTGGAACTGTCAAATAAAATTGGAAAATATACTACTTTCTTCTGCGCCATCCTGATCATCACAATTACCATGGCGATCATTCTTGTCATAGCCTACAAGGGTCTGGCCATCTTTACCAGAGACGGGGTTTCCCTGAGAAACTTTTTCCTCACCACCAAATTCAATCCGGACGCAACACCGCCTGAGATGGGGGNNCATCGCCGGTTCTGTGGCAGTGTCCCTGCTTGCCTTGCTGTTCAGCGCCCCGTTCGGGATCGGGCTTGCCATCTTCATGGCCGAGATTTCTAGGGGATGGGAACGCAAGATCATGCAGCCGGTGATCGAATTGTTTGTGGGTATTCCCTCGGTGGTCTACGGCTGGATCGGGATCAGCGTGCTGGTGCCATTTATCAGGAACAATATCGGAGGCATGGGATTCAGCCTCCTGGCAGGGGGTATTGTCCTGGCCATCATGATCCTTCCCACCATCGCCAGTGTCTCCACGGATAGCCTGAGAGCCAACCCGGCCGATATCCGGGAAGGGTCCCTGGCGCTGGGGGTGACGCGTTGGCAGACGATTTTGATGGTCATGGTTCCTGCAGCCATGCCGGGAATTTTAACCTCAATAGTCCTGGCGCTGGCCAGGGCCTTCGGAGAAGCTCTGGCTGTCCAGATGGTCATCGGCAACGCCATCAGGATGCCGACCTCCCTGCTCGCCCCCATGAATACCATGACCAGCATCATTACCATGGATATGAGCGGTACGGTCATGGGCGCGGTCGACAACGACGTCCTCTGGACGCTCGCTTTCATACTCCTGTTAATCTCAGTTGTATTTATCCTGATCATCAGGACTATTAACCGGGGGAGGACGGCAATGGGATGATCGGCTCCCGTAACTCCGAAAGAATAGCTACAGCGATCTTCTATCTGATCGCCCTTCTGGTCTCGGTGTTGCTGGCGGCACTGATAGGTTACATATTATATCAAGGTCTGCCAGTAATTAACTGGCACTTCCTGACCGCCGCCCCCTTGCCTTATCAGGCAGGCGGCGGGATCGGCCCCGAGATCTTCAACTCACTGATGCTGCTGGTCTTGACGATGGCGTTGACAGTCCCCCTTGGTCTGGGTGTGGGCATCTACCTGTCTGAATATGCCAGAGAGGGCAGAATTACCAGGGCGATCCGGATCTGTATCGAATCACTGGCTTCCATGCCTTCGATCGTGATCGGGATTTTCGGATTGATGCTCTTTGTGGTCATTTTCAAATGGGGTTTTTCCGTTATCAGCGGGGTTATGGCTCTGACGGCGCTCAATCTCCCGGTAATGACCAGGCTAGCTGAAGATGCGATCAAAAATGTGAGTCCAGATTTGAGAGAGGCCAGCCTGGCTCTAGGCGCCACCCAGTGGCAGACCATCACCGACGTGGTGCTGGTGGCGGCCATCCCCGGCCTGGTGACGGGCATCATCCTGTCTGCGGGACGGGTTTTCGGAGAAGCGGCAGCCCTGCTCTATACGGCCGGAACCACCACGTCGGCGCTGAATTTTACCGATCTCAACCCCCTCAGCAACAACTCTCCTTTCTACCTGTTAAGGCCGGCTGAAACACTGGCCGTCCACATCTGGCAGGTCAACAGCGAGGGCCTGAATCCAGACGCCACCCAGATAGCTAATGGGGCGTCTGCCGTATTGGTAATCATGGTGCTCATATTTAATCTGGTGTCCCGATGGGCGGGCAACTGGCTTTTCAGCAAGAAGACGGGACAGTAGTACCGGATAGTCCAACTTTGATCGTGTTTTCAGGTTGGACGTTTTTCGATCTTCGCACCTTCCGCCCTGATCGATAAATTTCAGGTCGACCAAAATTCACCGGCTGTTTTTGTTATAATATAGAAAACTTGGCTTGGGGGGCACCACCGCCGGGTGCCCTCTGGGCGCGATCGTGGTCCACTGTAAGCGAGGGTAGAAGCATAGGCCGTGCCTATGCTTGTTTCGATTAAATATTCTTCCAAATAAAGCGAATCATGAATCACGGGACGAAAGGGGAGCTTCAATTGGTACCGGAGCTTTTTCCTGCGAGCAATCTGTCTGACTTTGCCGGTCGGGTGTTGCAGGCGGCAGGGGTGGACGAACAGGAGAGCCGGGTAGTGGCCGACAATCTGGTCACTGCAAACCTGAGAGGGATCGACTCTCATGGTATCACCCGCCTGCCCATATATGTGGAGCGTCTGGAGGCTGGCCTGATCGCTCCCCGCACCGAAGTGGAGAGAGTCCGCCAGGCACCAGGCACCTGCGTGCTGGATGCCCATAACGGATGGGGCGCCGTGGCCGGGCTGGCCGGGATGCGGGAAGCGATCGCCAGGGCGCGCCAGGTGGGGACAGGGGTGACGGTGGTCCGGCACTCCAACCACTTCGGGATCGCCGCCTACTACGCCCAGGAGGCGTTGGCGGCGGGTATGATCGGGGTGGCCATGACCAACGCTTCGGCCAACATGTCCCCCTGGGGCGGGCGGCAGCCCTACTTCGGCACCAACCCGATCTGCGTGGCGGTGCCTGCGGGCAAGGAGCGTCCGGTGATCTACGACGGGGCGACCAGCGTGGTGGCCATCGGCAAGCTGGTACTGGCCGCCAAGAAGGGCGAGCAGATACCGCCCACCTGGGCGGCGGATCAGTCAGGCCAACCGACGACCGACCCTCTGGTAGCCGTGGCCGCTGGGAACCTGCTGCCCATGGGGGGTTACAAGGGCTATGGTTTTGCCTTGATAGTGGATGTGCTGTCGGGAATCCTGGCAGGCGCCGCCTTCGGTCCCCACGTCAGTAATCTGCGGCGCCTGGACGCTCCCCAGAATGTCGGCCACTTCTTCGCTGCCCTGGACATCGCTGCCTTTACCGACCCGGCGGAGTTCCGGGGAGAGATGGAGCGACTGGTGCGGGAGATCAAGGATTCACGCCGGGCGCTGGGCTCAGAGCAGTNNCAGTTCGAGGAGCGGCGCCGGCGGGAGGGTGTCCCAGTGTCCCCGGAGGTGTTGGCGGAACTGCGGCAGGTGGGGGAACACTATAAGGTGGCGCTCGAATAACAGAGGCCGGAGGCCAGAGGCAGGAAAAAGATTGGAACAGAAACAGGAAAAAAGTTGGAGGAAATACCGGAAAATATTTAGGCATCAGGCATCTGATTAAGGTGGACGTGCTACCCTTTTGTGGACATGCATAAAGATTAGGGATGCCCTCTTTTATAAGGAGGAGTGTTTCCTTTGGATAGGCCGATCGAGGCGATCCAGACCCTGATCTTTATGTCGGTGGTGGTGGAGTTGCTGCTCGCCATCTTTCAGAAGTTTGTCAGCAAGGAGGCGGGCAACCTGGTGGTCGTCGTGTTCGGGGTTGCCCTCTGCTTCGCTTATCAGGTTGGCATCTTCACCAGTCTTGGCCTCGTGACCCAGTACCCCTTTGTGGATTACCTGATCTCCGGGATCATCATCTCTCAGGGCTCCAATGCCCTCGCCCAGTTGTTCAATCTGCGGCACAAGTGACGTCTCCCAACCCCTGTTCCCACGCGAAGGTTATAAGATGGCACTTGAGTTGGGGCAATGAGCAACAATTCATTGTGCTTCTTGGTCTCGATCTCGCCCCGTACCAGGCTTTCGTTGACACTCTCCCAGAAATCGGGTAAGCTAAAATGGCGCTTAAAAAAGTAAGTTTTGGATCTGACAAGACAGGAGCAGCCAGTTGTGATGTATAGAGCGTCAGGCACCGCGTCGCACCCCGCTGGGGTGGACAGCGTGGATGTCTGGTGGACAAGGGAAGCGCTTTGGACATTGTAACTATGGGCAGGGAGTGGCGAGAGACGACCTTGAATTGGATCGATGTGATCATTCTGCTGATTCTTTTGGGAGGAGTCTGGCAGGGCTTCCGCCGCGGCCTGATCCTCACCTTAGGCGGATTACTCGGGTTTCTCGGGGGCATCTGGCTGGCCGGGCGCTACTACATCACTGCGGCCCGGTTCCTCGGAGTGCAACTGGGTCTGGACAAGCTGTTCGCCGGGATCCTGGCACCCTTTACCGCTAACATTCCGGCTGCCATACCAACTATCAGGCTCTTCGGTTCGGGATCGTCCAGCGGCTTTCCCCCTTCCCTATGGGTGCCGGTGAGCAACGCCCAGGCGGGTATCTACGGTTCCGGAATGGCCCAGTCACTGGCTCTCGCCATCGTCAAGGTGATCGCCTTTTTGCTGATCATGATCCTGGTGAGCTACCTGGTCATGGTCGTGGCCTCCTTTTTGTCCAGAGCTGTCCATCGCCTGATGCTGGGCGGTCTCGACCGCCTTGGCGGGATGGGCATCGGCCTTGTTACCAGGGTGTTGGAGTTGGTGGTGGTCATCGGACTGCTGACTCCGGTGGTGCTGGGCTTGTCCATGGGAATTCCGGGACAGGGAGGCCTGTTGCAGTCCTTTTCCCAGGCCTGGCACAAGTCGGTGCTGATCCCATTCTTCAACGGTACCTGGAATACGATGGTGGCGCCAGCCCTGAAGAGCCTCGTCCAGATGATCTGAGCGGCAGCAATCGTGAGCAGCAATCATCTGTGTCTTATTGAGAAGTGAAGTGGGATGCAGGGAGGTGATAAGGGATGCGGGAATATAAGCGGACATCGCCCTCGGGGCAGGCCCTGGGGCATCGGCAACCACTCAGGATGACCCAATACGCCAAGGCGGCAGGCTGAGCAGCCAAACTGGGGCCGGGCGCCCTGGCGGAGATTCTGGAACACCTGCCCAAGTTCGAACATCCGGACATCCTGGTAGGCTTAGGCGTGCCCGATGATGCCGGAGTTTACCGGCTGCGTCCCGACCTCGCCCTAGTGCAGACGGTGGACTTCTTCACCCCGGTGGTGGACGATCCCTACACCTTCGGCAAGGTAGCCGCCGCCAATGCCCTGAGTGACATTTACGCCATGGGTGCCACGCCCCTGACCGCCCTGAACCTGGTGGCCTTCCCTATCTGCACCCTGGGAGTGCCCGTCCTGCAGGAGATCTTGCGGGGGGGCTGCGACAAGGTGGCCGAGGCCGGGGCGGTGATCCTGGGNNTTCCATCGAGGACGATGAGCCCAAGTACGGGTTGGCCGTTACCGGTGTCGTGCACCCGGACCGGATTGTCACCAACCAGGGAGCAAGGCCCGGGGATTGGCTGGTCCTCACCAAACCTCTGGGTACGGGGGTGTTGGCCACTGCCCTCAAGGCCGGATTGTTGGATACGGAGACGGAGCGTTTACTGGGAGAAACTATGGCAGCTCTGAACGCCGGGGCGTCCCGGGCGATGCTGCGGGTTGGCGTTAGCGCCTGTACCGATATCACCGGCTTCGGCCTGTTGGGACATTTGAGGGAACTGGCCTTCAACAGCAAGGTGGACCTGGAGGTGGACGCNNACTGCCGTGACCTACCTGCCCCAGGCCCGAAAACTGGCCGGACAGGGGATTATCCCGGCCGGGGCATACACCAACCGGGAGTACCTGGCGCCCTACGTGGAAGTGCTGGGGACGGTGAACACCGCAGAGCAGGATCTGCTGTGCGACCCGCAGACCTCCGGGGGGCTTCTGCTGGCGGTGGCCGAAAACAGGAAAGAGGAGCTTTTGACGGCTCTGCGCCAGGAGGGAATCGGGCGTCCCGGTGTCATCGGCCGGGTGCTTGGCAGCGGTACCGGCCAGATTGTGATCAGAGGGGTGTAGCAGGCAGCACTTCGTGCGCCATGCGGGATCAGAAGATTGAGAATCGGATATTCGAATCAGAGATACAGCGGGTTCAACTGGGTCTTGGCTTNNGGAGGAAGCGGGGGCATTAGAGTGGATAGTCATCTGTGGTAATGCAATTGGCGTTAACATCAAAATCTAAACCGGAGGATGCGAAATGGAACAGCAACCTGATGTGGTCGACGTGCGCGGCCTAGTCTGCCCACAGCCGGTGATCCTGACGCGCCAGGCCCTGGAGCGGTCACAGCAGGACAGGATTACCGCGGTTGTCGACAACGAGACTGCCCGGGACAATATCGTGAAGATGGCCCGCTCCCTCTCCTGCGGGGTGGAAGTGGACCAGCGGGGAGACGGCTTTTACATCGCTATCACCAAGCCTGAGGATTTTGGCGCCGCCTTGGAGCCTCAGGAGAATTTGCTGTTTCTGGTGGCCTCGGACAGCCTGGGCCGCGGCAGTGAAGACCTGGGAAAACTGTTGATGAAGAACCTCTTCTACACCCTGTCGGAGCAGGGCGGCTTGGGGAAAGTGATCATCTTCATCAACAGCGGGGTCAAGCTGGCCTGCACCGGGTCGCCGGCCCTGGATTTCCTGTTCGAGCTTCAGCAGGACGGGGCCGAGATCTTCGCCTGCGGCACCTGTCTTGACTACTTCAAGCTCAAGGACCAGTTGAGCGTAGGCCAAGTCACCAACCTGTACACCATCCTGGATTATTTGCAGAAAGTGCCCCGGGTCATCTACCTGTAATACATCCGACGACCGACGAAGAATGGTGAAGCGATATGCTCAGGCTGCTCGACTTCTGGATCCTTCTCATCGCGTTCCTGAACAGCAATATCCAGGTTTACGGCGTCAAGGCCATCAGGATCCTGCTCATCTTTGTGGGCCTGGTACTGACAGAAAAGATAAGCAACCGGCTAATCAGCGGTCTTATTGGCCGGATTCCCGGAACTTGGAACGAGCGTCGCACCAAGACGCTGCGCGGCGTGGTCCAGAACCTGTTGCGCTACGCTCTCTACTTCGTCGGGGTAATCATGATCCTGTCGGAATTGAACGTGAATACCGGCTCGATACTGGCGGGGGTCGGGGTCGTCGGCCTGGCTGTCGGCATCGGAGCCCAGGGCCTGGTGAAGGACGTGGTCAACGGGTTCTTCATCCTGTTCGAGGACCAGTTTGCGGTGGGCGACTATGTAAATATCGCCGGGGTCACAGGGACGGTCGAAGACATGGGGCTGCGGGTGACCAAGATCCGGGAGGCCACCGGCGACTTGCACATCATCTCCAACGGAGAGATCACGCAAGTGACACGCCTGCACGCGGCGAAGGATGGCAAATGATGCCTACAGTGCGGTACAGCCTGGGCGATGTGGTGCGCATGAAGAAACAGCATCCCTGCGGCAGTTTTGAATGGGAGATCCTGAGGGTGGGGATGGACTTCCGCATCCGTTGTCTGAAGTGCGGGCGGATGGTGATGCTGCCGCGCCCGAAGTTCGAAAAAAGCGTGAAGGCGTTGGTGAAGTCTGCCATCCCCGAAGCGACCACGGTTCAAAATAGCAGTCAATAGTTGGTTGCAAACTTGAACAGGGCAACTAAATAGTTGTCTTCCGGTGGCAGGATGTGCTATCATATTACCGTATATCCCTGCCCCCACGCTTGTGGGGGCCGTCAGTCCAAAGGGAGGAGGTGTGTAATTTGCACGCCTACGAGCTGCTTTTCATCCTCAAGCCAGATCTTGAGGAGGAGGCAACCACAGCCGCCATAGACAAGTATGTCAATCTGATCCAGCAGAACCAGGGCGCCGTCGAGCAGGTCAACCGGTGGGGAAAGAAGCGGTTGGCCTACGAGATTCGGGACTTCAGGGATGGTTTCTATACCCTGATCCAGTTCCAGGGCGCCTCTGCTACTATTAAGGAGCTGGACCGGTTGATGAAGTTGGCGGATGAGGTGCTGCGGCATATGATCGTGCGTAAAGACGCCGCTTGATGACGAGGTCGTGTACTCCGCATTCTTCAGGGCCTGGATGCGGAGGAGACAAGAAGTCACCGTCATCCGACATCTGTTTCCGCAGGGAGGGTGAAACTGTGCTGAACAGGATTGTGTTGATCGGAAGATTGACCAGGGAGCCGGAGTTGCGCTTTACATCTACGGGAACAGCGGTGGCCAATTTTACCATCGCTGTAGACCGGCAGCGTCCTAACAGCCAGGGTGAGCGAGAGGCGGATTTCATCCGGATCGTTGTCTGGGGGAAGCAGGCCGAAACTTGTTCCAACTATCTCAGTAAGGGCCGCCTGGTGGCGATAGACGGACGCCTGCAGATCAGCAAATACCAGGACAAGGAAGGGCAGAGCCGTACCTCTGCGGAAGTGGTGGCAGAGAACGTCAGGTTTCTCGACCGCGCCCAGAGAGCACCCGGTGAGGGTGCCGGAGCTGTGCCGGGAGGACCGGCGGTCGATGCGGGCAATGATTTTCCGCCCGGTGATTTCGGCGATGATGGATTTGGCAGCGAGGAGCCCCCGTTCTGATTGGCGGCGCTTGCCCTAACCCCGGGCACTATCGCCGTGGTTAAGAGGCGGGCTGCCGGTACGCCTGTACTAAAGACGCTTCCAGGCTGAACCAGGGGCCGTCTGAAGCACAACCCTATTCTAAAACAAGATTAGCAGGCTTCGGCCTTGGAAGTTTAAAAAACAGGAGGTGTCATGCCCGGCCTTCTCGAACATCGAAAGGGCCAGGTGGAAACTTGAGACGAGAACGCGGCAAGCGAAAAAAGAAGGTATGCAGTTTCTGTGTGGACCGTTCCGGCCAGGGGGCCGCGATCGATTACAAGGATGTCTACAAGCTGCGCAAGTACGTTACCGAGCGGGGCAAGATCCTGCCCCGGCGGATCTCCGGCAACTGTGCCTTTCACCAGCGCCAGTTGACGGTGGCTATCAAGAGGGCGCGCAACGTGGCGCTGTTGCCCTTCACGGTGGAGTAGACCCCACGCTGAACGAATTGGTGGCTTCGCCGAGTTGTGCCAGTGATGAATGCCTTGGATGCCTTACAGTAGTCCGGGCACCGGGCACGGAGCGCGGTCCAAAAAGTTTTGTGCCTATTTCAGGGGGGAAGCACCCCCCTTTGTTTTTGCCCGGGAGCCCTGCCTGCCCCACCTGTGGAGAGGACAACCGGAAAAGGCTTTAAATCGACGGATGCCAAGGAATATTCTCCTTAGGTCGGAACCAAAATACCAGTGAAAAGAGTTCTGGTTTTGCAGGAATCACATTAAAATTTGCCGAAATAAAGCCTTTGTACTTATATGTGCTTACCACAGATGGCTACCCGCTCTAATGCCCCCGCTTCCCCGAAGCGGTGGGATAAGAGC
>PLQY01000024.1:37238-41478 GCA_003160265.1 Peptococcaceae bacterium
CCAGTTGAACCCCACTGAAGCCAAGACCCAGTTGAACCCTTCGCAGGCTCTGCGCGAGCCGGGTTTTCTATATAAAAAGCAGATGAAAGCAGGGGATGGTGTGGGCTCAACCTTCTACCGGAAGTATAAGCGGATGCTGTTCATCGGACTGGGTGTCCTGATCGCATTGAACTCCCTGTCGCTGGGACTGACCAAGAACCTGAACCTGGGCCTGTTCGCCATCTTCATCGCCTTGCTGGGGATGGGCGGTCTGGCCTATTTTGACCAGAAGGAAGGGGAAGCCGTGGCTGAGGAGATCAGGACTGACATTGAAGCCGGACTCCCGGTACCAAGCGGCGGTGCTGTCTCCGCGCCCGCAAGCGGGCACCCGCACGGCGCGGTGCCGGACAGCGCCCGGCTCACCCTGTCCCTGTTGCAGGTGGATGACTACGACGAGGTTTTTCAGGGTCTGTCCGATGAGAAGCGCCCGTTGCTGGTGGCAGCCGTGGACAAGTACCTGCGGGAGTGGGCGGCCGGGTTGAAGGCATACTTGCGCAAGGACGGGCGGGACCGTTACCTGGCCCTGATCCCTGCGGAAGAGTTGGACAGGCTTGAGGAAACCAGTTTTCCGGTCATCGACCAGATCCGCCAGGTGAGCGCCGGCAGCCACCTGCCCGTCACCCTAAGCGTCGGTGTCGGAAAGGGGGGCGGTGAGAAGGATCCGGCCCTGCTGGGGCGGCTCGCCCAGGAAGCCCTCGACCTGGCCCTCGAGCGGGGTGGCGACCAGGTGGTGGTCAAGAGCCCGGAGCATACCTGGTTTTACGGCGGCCGCACCGAAGCCGTGGGCAAGCGGAGCCAGGTCCGGTACAGGGTTACCGCCACAGAACTGCACCGGCTGTTTGAGCTTTGCAACAACGTGGTGATCATGGGCCACAGGGGCATTGATTTCGACGTGCTGGGAGCGGCCTTCGCCATGGCCGAGGCGGCCAGGCACTACGGCAAGAAAGTGCACATCGTCGTGGATCATCCGGGTGGCGCTGTGGAACGGTTGCTGGACGTGATCGCCCAGCGCGAGCCCGAACTGCTGGGGAATGGAAAGGAAATTGCCAACAGCGTATCATCCCAGACCCTGCTGTTGTTAGTGGACGTCCACCGCCCGAGCCTGGTGGCCTACCAGCCGCTGCTCAGCCGGGCCGGCTATATCGGGGTGATCGACCATCACCGGCGCAGCGAGGAGTTCCTGGAACGGGCCAATATCATTTACTTGGTGCCATCGGCCTCTTCCGCCTCGGAACTGGCTGCCGAACTGGTCCGCTACCTGCCCGGACATGTCGGCATCTCTCCGCTGGCGGCAACAGCACTGCTGGCCGGACTGATCGTCGATACCAAGAAGTTCAGTTTTGCCACCAGCGCCAACACCTTCCGGAACGCGGCCTGGCTTCGGGAAGCCGGGGCCGATCCGGCCGTGATCCAGGGCCTGTTTACCGACAGCATGGAGGTCATGCTCTACCGGGCTCACTTGATGCAGAGCGTGGAGATCGTCCACGGACGGTTTGCCCTGACCATGGACGAGCAGGTGTTCCCGGAGGCCCAGATAGCCGCCTCCCGGGCGGCGGATACACTGCTGGAAGTGGACCAGGTAGAAGCATCCTTCGCCCTGTATCCAATCAGAGAAGGAGTGGGCATCAGCGCCCGGTCCCGGGGACTGGTGAATGTCCAGCGAATCATGGAGCAGATCGGCGGCGGCGGGCACTTCACCGTAGCCGGAGCGCAGTTGGCGGGGGCTGACTTGCAGGAAGTGCGCCGGCAGTTGTTGGGGTTGTTGGATACCCTATCGAACGAGCAGGAGGAGAGGGCATGAAGTCCATGAAGGTGATTTTGCGGGAAGACGTCAAGGGCTTGGGGAAAAAAGGAGAGACTGTAAACGTGGCTGAGGGCTATGCCCGCAACTTCTTGCTCCCCAAGGAGCTGGCAGTTCCCGTTACAGAGGGCAAGCTGAGGGAGGCCATCCTGATCCAGGATGGGCGCCTGAAAAAGGAGGCCCGGCTCCAGCAGGACGCGGAGAGTTTGGCTGCTCGTCTGCATGGCCTCGCTGTGACCGTTGCCGCCCGTACCGGAGAGTCAGGCAGACTGTACGGTGCCGTCACCAACAAGGATATTGCCCTGGAGTTGGAACGGGTGCTGGGCAAGACCTTTGACAAACGCAAGCTCGAACTGCCGGAGCCGATCAAGGCCCTGGGCACCTTCCCGGTGACTGTAAGGCTGCACCCGGGCCTGGCAGTACCGATCACGGTGACGGTGGTGGGTGTATAACCGCGGCATCAGGCCCGCCGGAGACAAAGTGCTGATTCAAGCTGTTTTAAAGGGGGAACTGGAGAATGGCGGGAGCAAACCGGAAATGTCCACTGGCATGCAAGCTTAAAGAATTTCCTGAAGAAGATTCTAAAGAAGGCTCCAAAAAAGGTCCGTCCGCAAACATAAAGCTCAAGGGGCGGGTAGCCGCCCTCTATTCGATCCTGGGCGAGATCTACGGCTCCGAGCGGCTGGTGCTGAGAGCGAGCAAGCTGGGTGTGCTGGAGGCGATGCAGTCCTCCGACCTGCCGGAGCAGGTGCTGGCACTGCAGAAGCTGGTTCACGGCGACCCTACCCTGGAAAAAAAGCCAGTGGCCCGGCAGATCCAGGGCGTGCTAAAGGGCATTGAAGACGCCCTGGCCCAGATGGTGGCCCGCCGGGTGGTGGAAGACGATCTGGAGAAGAAGATCGCCGAGAAGATTCAGGAGCGCCAGGACCAGTATTTAAAGGATATGAAGGCCCAGGTCCTCAAGGAGAGGGGAGGGCCTGAAAGCGCCGCCACCTTGAAGAAACTGGCCATTTTAGAGAAAATGAAGGCGGTGCGGCTCAACGCCTCGGTGGCGGAGATGCTGCGGCCCGGCAGTCCAGAGGAGATCATCGGCCAGGATCGGGCAGTCCGGGTACTGATGGCCCGTTTGGCGGCGCCATACCCACAGCATATACTGCTCTATGGGCCACCGGGAGTCGGCAAGACATCGGCCGCCCGCATCGCCCTGAAGAGCGTGCAGGCTTTGGGAACCGGCACCTTTCGTCCTGATGCGCCCTTCATCGAGGTGGACGGGTCGACCCTGCGCTGGCNNACCAACCCACTTCTGGGATCGGTACACGACCCGATCTACCAGGGCGCCCGGCGCGACCTGGCAGAGAGCGGCGTTCCGGAACCGAAGCTCGGCCTGGTGACCAACGCCCACGGCGGGATCCTGTTCATCGACGAGATCGGCGACCTGGACCCGATCATGCAGAACAAGCTGCTCAAGGTGCTCGAAGACAAGAAGGTCACCTTTGACTCATCATATTATGACCCCCACGACCCGCAGATACCCCAATACATCAAGGAGCTCTTCGAGGATGGGGCGCCGGCGGACTTTGTCCTGATCGGGGCGACTACCCGCGATCCGGAGCAGATCAACCCGGCCGTCAGGTCCCGTTGCGCCGAGATCTATTTCGACTGTCTGACTCCCTGGGACATCCAGCAGGTAGTGCGCCAGGCCGCCCGTAAGCTGGGGGTACGGCTGGGTGCCGGGGTGGCCGAGGCTATCAGTGACTATACGGTGGAGGCCCGAAAGGCCACCAGCATCCTGGTGGATGCCTACGCCATGATGCTCTACCGGCACGGTGGCACTCCGCCCGAGGGGCGTCGCAGCAGCCACCGGGTTGCCATGGAGGACCTGAAAGAGGTGCTCCAGGTTAGCCGGCTGGTACCTTTTGTCACCCAGCGGGCCGAGTCCAGGGGCGAGATCGGCAAGGTGTTCGGACTGGCCGTTTCCGGTTTCCTGGGCACCATCCTGGAAATCGAGGCGATCGCCTTCCCGGCCCGGGAGGCCCACCAGGGGACGCTACGCTTCAACGACGCCGCCGGTACTATGGCCAAGGACTCGGTCTTCAACGCCCTGGCGGTGCTGCGTAAGGTGACCGGCAAGGATGCCTCGGATTTTGACCTGCATGTGAACCTGATCGGCGGCGGCAAGGTGGAGGGCCCCTCAGCCGGGGCGGCGATCATGCTCGCCCTATACAGCGCCATCGAGGGAGTGTCGCTACGCCAGGATGTGGCTATCACCGGCGAACTCACCATCCAGGGGCGCGTCCGGGCGGTGGGCAGCGTTCCGGAGAAGATCTACGGGGCGCGCAGCATCGGTGTGCGGAAAGTGCTGATCCCCGAAGAGAACACCCGGGAGTTGCCGGGTGAACT
>PLQY01000006.1 GCA_003160265.1 Peptococcaceae bacterium
CGGGTGCCCTCTGGGCGCGGCAACTCCAGGCCAAGGCGGCGGGCCAGCGCCTCCACCGCTTCGGGAAAGGTCAGATGATCGCGCTTCATTAAAAAGTTGAAGGCACTTCCACCCGTGCTACAGCCAAAACAGTAGAAAATCTGCTTGGAGGGCGACACCGTGAAGGAGGGGGTCTTCTCCTGGTGGAAGGGACACAGTCCCAAGTAGTTCTGGCCCGCTCGCTTCAAGACCACGTATTCACTGATCACTTCGACGATGTCAGTCCTGCTCCGCACCGTCTCTATAAAATCCGCAGGCACCAGGCCCGCCATCTGCAACCCCCCTTCCCGAGGTCGAACCTCTAACCTCTAACCTCGAACCTCGAATTGTGCTTCGGAAAATGGCCAGGAGAAGGGTAGAAAATAGATCTCGAACATCTTGATGGCAAAATGGTCGGTCATCCCGGCTACATAATCCACCACGCACCGCTCCACACCCTCGCCGGCGATCTTCTCCCGCTGGTCCTCGGGAAGAGTTGACGGGTCATCTACGTAGTACTGGTAGAGGATCTTGATGATGCGCCGGGCCTTCTGTTCCTCTTTCTTGGCCAGAGAGCCGATGTAGACCCGTTCGAACAGAAAGCTGCGCAGGGCGTCCATCGCCAGCTGGACCTCCTCACCCATGCGGATCTCCGGCTGATCAAGGCTGTTTTCGATCATGGCCAGCACCATAGTGTTGATCCGGGAGCGGTGAACTTCGCCCACCAGTTTGATACTCTCACGGGGCAGGTCCCCGGTCTGGATGATTCCGGCCCTCAAGGCGTCGTCGATGTCATGGTTGATATAGGCAATCCGGTCGGCGATCCGGACGATCTGTCCCTCCAGAGTGACAGGCATGCCTTGACCAGTGTGATGCAGGATACCGTCCCGCACCTCCCAGGTCAGGTTGAGACCTCCTTCCGGCCTCCCCACCCGCTCGAGCGAGTACCCGACAGACGTTCCTCCCTCCAGGTGATCGACGATGCGCAAGCTCTGCTCGTTATGCCGGAAACCCGCGGGGTAGACCTCGCTCAGGGCTTCCTCCCCGGCGTGCCCGAAGGGAGTGTGGCCGAGGTCGTGCCCCAGGGCAATCGCTTCCGCCAGGTCCTCGTTGAGCCGTAGCGCCCGGGCAATGGTCCGGGAAATCTGGGCCACCTCCAGGGTGTGCGTCAACCGCGTCCGGTAATGGTCTCCCTCCGGGGCGATGAAGACCTGGGTCTTATGTTTCAGACGCCGGAAGGACTTGGAATGAATGATCCGGTCCCGGTCGCGCTGGTAGTCGGTCCTAACCTGGCAGGGCTCCTCATTGACGAGACGCCCCCGTGAATCTGCGCTCAGAGCCGCATAGCGGGAGAAGTAGGTCTTCTCCCGCTCTTCGATCTCTTTCCGAACATTGGGAAAAGGCAAGCAGTCGCCCTCCCTTCTCGAAGTTCGAAGCTCGATCAACGATGCCACCACTTTTGGACATAATAGCAGCTATGTTCCCTAAAAAGCATATACCTCATAGTATATACTTCTTTTCACTGCAGAGTTCCTTCTCAGTGAAAAAAGAATCGTGGCTACATTTGCTGATATCCAAGACCTGAAATAGGCCGCTGCAGGATCTCAGCGGCCTATTGCTCTTTATATTCAAATGAAGCAAGGTTATAAAGTTGGGGGCATTAGCAAAAAGGGTTAGACGTCTCTCTCTTCTTTATTGCTGATAGCGGCCTGGGCTGTTACCAGGTGGTGTATAGTAATTGGTTCCAGGTTTTGTTCCTTGAGACTTGACAGGTAATCATCAAAACTAAGAAATGGATTACTTATCTTTAAATGGAATAATATTCTTTTGTCCTCGAACACTTCGATATAATCAACAAAATTAAGCAGAAATGGCCTCGTCACTTCCTTTAGGTCTTTATATTGTACTACCTTTTTACTCCAATTACTATTATCGTCTAGTTTATCTCCATGCTTTGCTTTTTCGTTTTTTAAACTCTCAAGCTCTTGTCGCAGTTTTTCTTTTTCGGCAATATAACCTTGTCTCATTCTTACATAATCTGCTTCATCAATAATGTTTCTTATACGCCAATCTTCATAGAGAGAATCCTGCACCTTTTCAATTTCCCTGATCCTCTTTTCTTTAGCAGATATACGGCTATTTAGTTGGTCAAGCACCAATTCTGTCGTTTTTTTTGCTTTCAGTTCTTTAATAAGGTAATCTACATCAAGCACGGCATTACTCAGCTCTTTAACATAGCTTAATACCATTTCATCCAATTCTTCGATAGTTATATGATGGCTAGTACATGCGCGTTTTGACTTCTGTTTATAGGTTATGCAGATATATTGATGCTTAACCATTTTTACTTTATTATTGTTTGGATGATATCTATCTCCTCGTTCGCCAACACATTTATGCCAGCATACTTCGTTATACGTTAAAGCTCTTCCGCAGTCACCGCATCTTAATAAACCACCATATTTTGTTCTTCTTTCAACACGGGTATCCATATTAAAACCAGTAGTATCTTCTGTATATTTCCTTCTCTCCATGATTTGATTCTGAGCCATTTCCCACTTTTCTTTATCAATAATTGCTGGGACTTTTATTGGTACCCATTCTTCCACAGGTCTCTTTTTCTTTTTTTGAATTTTATAACTGATGTTTTCGTAGACATCCTGATACAGTGTACCAGAATACGTGCTAGATTTTAAAATACGGGCAACTTGGTATAATGACCAGCCCGGTATATGTTCCAAATAATCATAAGGGTTTTTCAAGTTTATGCCTATCAGACGCATATGTTCAAGAGGGTTAGACTCTCCAATTTCATTTAAACAATTTGCTATTTTTTGATAGCCCAAGCCTTCAAGGTATTTATCATAAATTAAAACGATAACCCAGCGGACGCTTTCATCAATAACAAGCTCATATTTATTGTCAGGGTTTTTTAAATATCCATAAGGAGGATGCGCTCCAAGGTATTTACCGTCCCTCTTCTTAACCTCATATGCGCTCCTTACTTTGACAGATATATCTTCGGAGTACCATTCATTGTTCAAACCATTGATCTGCATTACTTTTTTCTGGCCTCGGTTGCTAGAGTCGGCGCAATCTGTAATGCCTATGAAAGTAACCCCGAGAGTAGGAAACTCTTGGAATATAAGTTTATCTATCAGGCTATTGTCTCGGCTAAAACGGCTTTGGTCTTTGCACAGTACCACGTCAATTTTACCCGCCCTAATGTCTTTGAGCATTCTCTGGAACCCCGGTCTCTGGTCTGTGAGACCGCTGATGCCATCATCTTCATCATAAATAGATGCTATTCTCATTTTATGCTTCAGGGCGAACTCTGCGCAAATTTTCTTCTGTGACTGCATGCTATCGCTTTCGCCCGTTCTCCCATCATCCTTTGACAGACGTGGATATATTGCCGATCTTTTTCCTTGAAACTTAATATCACGGTAATCTTCCGTTAAGCTCACAGGAAAACATCCTTTCAATATAATTAGACAGTATAATTAGACAGTGATTTCCACGACTTCATTCGCGGGCAGCGGGCTCAGAGACGTTTCTATTGTTTTTATTCTCGGACCGTAAGCTATTTTCCTGCTTAATAGTGTTCAAAACAGCCTCATTGAAATTAATGCCGTCCTTTGTATATACAAAGGACGCTCTCCACCCGTTGACCTGCGTATCTTTTTTTGCCTTGAGCATAGAATTCTTTACGGCCATAATAATTACCTCCCCCAACAAAAAGGCGTGGCAACCGCCACCCTTGCATTAATCCTGTATTAAATTTGCTCCGAGCATGAAGCCATTGATGAAATCATTGGTAAGCCCTGCACTGCATCGAGCACCCGATCAACGATATGCTCCGGTGCCACCCGGAGCATCTCATGCAGAACATCCCTCTCCGGAACGGCCTTGCGCCGGTATCTGCGGTTCTCGTGACAGGCCACCCACACGTCGCAGGCAGCCAAGATTTGCGCAGGAAACCACCCTCCCGGGCTGTGGTGGGCCTCGATCAGTCGTAGAAGATTTCCGGGGCAATCTGGCCACCTTACCGCCACAATACGCCTTCCAACTTGCGGATGGGAAGAGATGATTTCCAGGTCACGCTGAGACAGGTCTCGCCTATTTTTAAAGAACAGTTTCGCCGGCCAGAGGATTTTACCGTAGTCATGCAGCATCGCCGCCGCCTCCATCTCCCAACTGCCGACCTCGGCCTGAGTCTCTATAACCAACTCATCCACCAAATGCGCGACCGCAAGGCCGTGCCGGCCTAGTTCCGGCATTTCTGTCTCCATCTCAGCAAATAACATGTTGACTTGGGGAAACAACCATCGCTCACCTCCTTGAAAATAGGTTAGGCTCAAATAATCCCGGTCTTCTTAGCGAAATCGACTATCTGCCGGCCATAGGGCAACGCCAGACGCCGCCCTTCGATGACCAGATAGGGCGCGCCGGCGGGGTGCGCCAGGTGACAGATGTAAACCACTGCGGCGTATACGCCGGCGAATAACGCCAGCGAATAACCGATCTGCGCCAGGTTGTCCACCAGTATCACTGGCACGCCGAGCAGCGTGACCAGCGCCCGGATTATTTGCGCCGACGGGCGCTCCTTCCTGGGCGTATCCGCTTTTTCTACGCCCTCGGACTTTGCCGGTCCCGGTCTCTGCCTGGCCTGGGTCGCATATCGTTTCTCCCGATTGAAGATCATTGTTTTCCAGCCCTCTCTTAAGAACTTGAATCTCTCCATATAAAGAAAAAGACCCACCCCGTCGAGGATAAAAATCCTCTCAGAGGATGAGTCTTGGGGGAGGGCTCAACGATTGCTTACAGCGGTGAACTCCACGGACCTTTTCTTGCTTTTATTGCGGTAGCCCCTGGTCTTGGCCGTAAACCGCATCTTTTCTACCAACGCCATGATAGGCAGGGCTATGTCGGTTGACTGACCACGAGCAACCACGACACCTTCGGCGATGACCTTGCCCATATTGTTCACCACGTCGACAGTCACCTTCGACGGCTTACGTTTCGTATCGTCAAAGGCCAGGCTGGCCATAGCCACTCCGATAGGCTGCAAAGAAATCGCCACAGAAACGACGCGATTGGGTAACAGCGCAAGAAGCGCCACATAGGAACGCTTCTTAACAAAAACTACGATGGCTGCGACCAAGGCCAGGCCGCCGACCAACGGAAGCACCGGGTTGCGTCTGGCTGGAGTCGGAGTTGCCGGCGCCGGCATAACAGGACTCACTTGCTCTACGACTACCGGCGCTGGAGCTACACCTTGCGCTTCCGGCGCCTTGCCTGGCTGTGTTCTAACCGGCTGCGAAACCAGCGGCTGTTTTGGAGTTATTGACTGCTGTGGAGTCGGTGGAGTCGGTTGAGCCGGTGGTATAACTTTAACCGGAGCCAGTATCACTGGCGTTGGTCCGTTATGTATTGGCATCGGAATCGCTGGCAATGTCGGGTTAATTGGCGACGTTGGAGTCACTGGGGGTGGCGGCGCTGGCGCATAGACTGTTGCTTCCACCGAACCAGACATGCTGGCGTAGGCCGCCGTGATGGTATCCGTCCCTGCAGCTACTCCAGTAATTGTTCCCTCGGTGACCGTTGCCTGGCTGCCGGAACTGGACCAGTCGGCCAGATGAGTAACATCAGTTGTTGTATCATTAGAGTAGACAACCGTGGCCACTGCTCTTATCTGCTGCCCTACGTCCAGTGTTACGATCGGCGGCGCCACATCAAGCCCAGTGATCGTCGCTGATGGCGGCGCCGGTGGAGCAGGCGGCGCCGGAGCTGAGTCCACCGTCAGGGTGTAGGCCTGGCTGCCGGTGTTGCTTTCGGCGTCCGTGGCCGTCACGGTGAAGCTGGATGCGCCTGCTGTCGTCGGGGTACCGGTCAGGGCGCCGTCGCTGCTGAGGGTGAGGCCGGCCGGCAGGTTGCCGGTCTCGGTGAAGGTATAGGGAGCGGTCCCGCCGGATGCCGCAAGTGTCTGGCTGTAGGTCGTGCCCACGGTACCGTCCGGAAGGCTGGTTGGACTGAGCGTGATCATTACCGGTGGTCCGGAAAGAGGAACCGCCGAGGCTACCCCGACCCCAGTGGGAATCATCAACACCAGAAGCATGATGCACAAAAGAATCATTACGACTTTTTTCTTCGTCATGGCATTCTCCTCGTCCGTTTTTCCTAACAAATTCAATGGGCGCCATAATTGATTAAGTCACGCCGGAACGCCTCCTCTCAAGGACACCATCAAAAAAATAAAAAGAAAACCGGCGTCTGCTGCTGTAGATTGCCGGTTTTCCTGATGAAAGAACTATTTCGTTCTCCATTGTTGCGTGATGCTCTTTACCTGAGCGTTGAAGTTGTCCATGGCGTCCTTCATGGCCTGACTCGCCTGTTCAAGCGCCTGTGACGTTTGGGACTGGTATTGTTCGATGCTCTGGATCTGATCAATCCAGGCGCCTGAGCTGATGCTTTGCAAAATCCTGGTCGCCTGATTCTGAGTAAGCTTGCCATTGCTGACGGCCTGAGGCAATTGGCTCGTCACGCTGCTCAGGATGGCGCTCTGGATAGCCGCCACAGTCGATCCCTTGAACGCTGCAAGACTGGATACGGTCTGGCCTTTGCTCAGGGCGAAAGCTACGTCCTCCTGAGACATCCCCAGGGCAGTGGCCAGCGGTTTCATGACGATGAAGATCTCATTGTTGCCGGCAAACCGCTTCCTGGATGATGCTGCATCTTTGAGATTGTCAGACACCTGGCTGATCTGGTCATGGAGTTCTTCGAGGGCCTGAGCCAATTGTCGTAAATCCTGGTTCTGGTATACCGTTTAATACACAGATTCAGAGACGGCAGGTACCTCTTGATGCCTTTGGTATACCGATCCGGAAACGTCGTCAGGCTTGACGCCGGAATTTGCGGTGGCAGCGCCGCTTCCGATGATTCCCAGGACCGCGACGGCCAGAGTAATCATTCGGCATTTCTTAGCACGTGTCATCCTATCACCTCCTTCACCGCGATTTAGATGAAAAGAATGGGGCTCCTCATGACCACCACCTTCTTAGCTCTTCCCATATACCTGCGCCTAGCCGGCCGGAAGCACCGATAGCGCGTCCAAGACCGGGATATCTTCACGCCCCGCCCCCGAGGAACATCTTCGCCGCCTTGCGGAAAACGTTCTCTTCCTGGGCATGCATGCCGAAGAGGTAATCCCTGACCTGCTCGGCCCCCACGGTGAGCGGGGAACCCTTTCTGTGAAACACCCCATTGTCCATCTTTGAGGGGAGGTCCCTGTCTTCCGGTATCTCCACCACCCGGTCATATTCCTTCCTGTTCACGCCGGCGCCCGGGCAGCCGTTCGCAACCAGCACCGTCTCTTTCTGCGACCGGCTCTTTCTGGCGTCAACCCGGTTCATCTCCTGGGGCAGCCCTCCGGCCACCATCACCAGGGCGTTGGAGCAGGCCACCGCCTCCAGGACGAAATCGTCGTCCGTGTTCGGCAGATCGAAGATCACTGTGTCGAATCCCCTTCTGCCCTCGATGGCCAGGTGCGAAACCGCATCCCTGTCGATCGATCCTGACGCCGTCGGAGCCAGCGCCCAGAGCCCGGACTCCGCCTGGACGACCGCCGCAGCAAGATCGCCGCGAGGCGGCGCCAGGGCGCCGGGATGACCGGGCAGCCGCAGATAGTACCCGATATCGCTTCCCGCCGGCCCTGCGCACAGATCCACCAGCAGCACGCTCATCATCCGTTCGAGCGCATAGGCGAGATGCAGCGCCACGGAGGTGCAGCCGGCCCCGCCCCGGCCCCGCCACACCGAAATGATCCGCTGCCGAAGAACTGGAGTCGTAGACACTTGTAGCAGCGTCTGCATCGCGGTTTCAGAATCGCCGGCGTCAATGCTCACCTCTCCCTTGAGGATGCCGCGCACCGTTCCCACGGGTATCCGCAAGGCGGCGGATATCGCTTCTTCGTCAAGATATTCACTCATCCGCTTGACTTTCTCAACCAGCTCTGCGCCAGACATTAGCGGACCCCCTTTCCAAAGAGCCTGCGGAAAAGAGAGGACCCGCCCCGGCCGTTCTCACCGGCGCCGGCCCGTTCATAGCGGCATCCGGCCAGGCCGGCGATCTCCTTCGCCAGTTTGTGCCACGGGCTGCCGGCGTCTTCGAGGCCGGCGATCTCGCCCCTGTAGGCGCTTTTCACCGCCGCATCCCAGTCATCCGGGATGACCGCCCCGAGCCTGGGGAGCGTTTTGCAGCCCTTTTTAAAGCCTGAACAGAACGCCGCCTCGACGACGCGGAGATTGTGCAGTTTCCGGCTGTACCGGTTGACTACGATGCGGATTCTCTCCGGCCTCACACCCATCGACAGCAGGGTGGGGGCATACTTTTTCGTCTCATCTTCCGAGAGTTTGCTCTGGTCCACCACGGCCAGCGCCAGGTCCGCCGCCTCGAAGACATCGTACAGCCAGCCCTTGGTCCAGGGTTCCGGAGGCGTATCGCAGATGATCACCTGGAAAGTAAGTCTCAGGTGCTTCAGGATCGCCACCAGATCCGCGCCCCGAAAGAACGGCAGCGTCTTGTTNNCCGCAAGGCTATCCACTGGCACGAGGAGTTGCTCCACCTGCGCCGGGCTGATGTCGCTCAGACCGGACAACCGCTCGATTCCAGGGGCGTCCTTGATATCGAGGAACGAGGCGATGTTCGGGCCTCCGAGATCTAAATCTATTAGGCAAACTTTGATTCCGGCGCTGCCCAGCGCCTTGGCCACCGCTATCGACGCCGTGGTCTTGCCGACGCCGCCTTTGTTCGCAGTGCTGACCACCAAGATGCCGGCCCCGTTATTCGCCGGCGCCACGCCGATCGCCACTCCAGGAGCCCTTTCGGACTCGGCGCCGCCCCGATCGCCCCCCGCTTCAACGTAATCTTCCCGAATGTTATCCGCGTCCTCGACGGCCAGCTCCGCATAACCGTCCAGATCCGGCTGCCTGGGCCTTGTCATGGCCACCATCAGGTTATAAGGCCTATCCCCGGGCAGTTCACCCGTCACGGAGTTGTAGAGCCCTTCCCTGCCGGACGCTCTCAGATACGCCTTGCAGGATTCGGTCACGGGGCCGACCAGAAGAACGACGTGCGCGGCTGGAAAAAAACCCCGGACCTGCGAAAGCAGCTTGATCGGATCGGCGCCGGGCAATGTCCGGCTCAGCAAGAGCACGTCGATACTTTTATCGGACCAGTCAGCCAGTTTACTGGCATCGACGCAGACTTCCAACGTCCAGGCGCTGAAATCCCACTCCCGGTTCTTTCTCTGCAAGTTGTTCCTGATCTGCCCGGCAATCCCGCCAGCGGCGGCTATGAGACAGAACAACCGTTTCACCTCCCCCTGTTCTATTCGCCTCTTTCTTTAGCAAAAAAGAATNNCGCCTCACCTCCGAGTGAAAACTACTCGGCGCTTTTCACCAGGTATATCTGCTTCTGAGACGCGGGGCCGACTATCTTGGCGGCCTGATCGCTCGGCACCGCGATCCCGATCGCCACCGCCGCGCCTCCGCCCCCCGCCACTATCCCGGAGGACTTGCCCGGCTGGGTCTCTGCGGCGTTGGAGTCCACGACGTCCAGCACTTCCGCTTTCTGGTATAGCAACACGCTCGGATTGTTGTTATCGGCCTTGGTATACACGTCCGCGTAGTCCCCGGACGTGACGCACGCCGAGCTGGGCACGTCAACTGGGACATAGACCTCGGCGTATCCGGGATCTCTTCCCGTGGCGCCCAGGTCGTCCTTCATCAAAAGCTGATCCTTCATCACGGGCGCCTTGGCGTATCGCCCCGCAGCGTCTCCGGCGGCGAGATCCTGGGCCATCTGCTGCGGAACGTCTACAACCTGGAGCATGCCGGGAGCGATTTTCTCCCCCGCCGGGATGAACTGCGTTGCCTGCAGGACCTTTGCCGTCCTGACCGCCTCGGTATACTTCTTGTTGGCGCCGGCGTAGATCAACAGGGTGCAGACTATGGCGACAATTAACGCTATGGCTATGCCTGTGGCGCGGTTCAACAAAACAGCTCCTCTCCGCTAATGACGGCGCCATGCTTGACATGGCCTTTCCTGAGATCTCTTCCCGTAAACGGGAACCTTGGCACCGGCCACCCGCCGTTTTTCAGGAAGACCGATCGACCGCTGCGGACCATCCTCCTGATTGACAGGGGCAGTGGGGCCGAGGTCTCCCAGATGAAAAGAGCGCCCGGGAACATCTTGGCGGCAATCTCCAGGTCCGATGACAGTATCCGGAGATAATCGACCAGGGGAAGCGTCCCGCTCTTGACGTGGACTTCATAGGCCGCGCAAAAATACCCCATGCGCTCCCCGTCGAGACGCAGCAGCAGCCTTGCCCAGGATACCTTCACGGGGAGCAGGACTACCATGCGCAGGCCCATCTCCCCGCTCCTCCTGACGGCTTTCGGATGTTCCCGGGCGCAGTAGCGCAGGAAGAGCGCCACCTCCGGAAGCGCCGCCAAAAATAAAACCTTTGAAACGGCATGGACCAGAATGGAGGCCAGCATCAGGGCAAAGAACAGCCAGAGCGCGGCGTCTCTTCCCTTCGTCCCCATTACGAACCCAGCACGGCTTGAAACTTGGTCTGAATCCAGCCGACGGCAGTGGTGAAAAAGCCCTGCACGGCGGTCGGCGCATAAGTCGAGGCGCCCCAGGCAATCAGCGCAACCACGAGGGCGCCGCCGACCACCCAGACCAACTGGTCCAGAGAGCCGCGCTCACTCCTCAACATCACGTAGGCCCTGGCTAAGAAATACCTGACCTTCTTCGGCAACGATAGCACCTCCTTTCCGAATATTCACAGCACGATGAACCAGCGGGCGATGATGGAGACGAGCAGGGCGATGCCCAGGATCAGCACGACGGCGCACAGGACGTAATTCAGCGCCTTCGCCCGGCGCTGGCTGTTCGCCACTCTCCTTTCGATATGTCTCGCCAATTGTTTTTCGTCCAGGTATCTCGAATCGAGCGCCCCCTTTCTACAGACCGAACCCCGCCATCAGTTTCTCGCCCATGAAGACAAACGCCGGATAGCCGTAAACCATGAGGGCGCCCAGGAGGCCGAGAACGCAGATCAGCGCCAGCATCGCGGCCTTGCCGGCGGTGGACCTGGCGGCGGCAATCTCCTCGACGTCCCGTATCTGGTCGGTCAGGTCGTCGAATAGCTCCGGCGACGGGCTGGCGTCCCAGGAGGTGGACATTCTCAGGCAGACGGAATCCATGCAGGGGTGCCCGACCCGCTTTGCCAGATCGTCGAACGCCCCCCTGGCGTTACCGGTCCTGTTGATCTTGTCGAGAGCGATCCACATCTCGTCCCGAAGAGGACCCGAGAGGAACGGCAGGGTCATCGAAATTGCGCCCCTGAGCGTTATGCCCCCGGTTTTCAAAAACGCCGGCGCGAAGCCGATCAGGTCGGGCAGGTCATCGAAAACCCTCGCCTGCCATTTCTTGAATTCGTAGTTCACGGAATACCGGGCCAGCGCCAATCCCGCGAAAAAGAGGGCGACGCCGAAAAGCGGCGCCAGCCAGCGCAGCTTATGAAGCGTGAGCAGAAAACCCAGGAGACCGGCGCAGATTCCGATCAAGACGCCGGACTTGACGACATCCATCGCCTTCCGTCCCAGAATTTCCAGCCTCGGCCGGTCGGCGTCGGAGATAAATCTCCGCTCCATCCCTCTTTTCAGGGAGTCGTAGGTTACAAGCGCCAAAGAGGCGCGCTCCCCGGGGATGACGAGCAGCAGAAACAGGGCGAAAAGAGAGGTGAAAAGCAGACCCGGTAAAAGCAATCAGGCACCTCCCGTCAAATCTTTTGATAGAACGGCTTTCGCTGCCGCCAAGGCGGCGATCAGCAGCAGCAAGGACGCGCCGGACAGCACGATCTCGCCGGCAAAACCGGCATAGTAGCGCGACAGGGACGTGACGTCGAGCACGAAGCCGATCAGGATCAGGATGATGACCACGCCGGCGGCGATCAGCGGCTGCAGGGTCTCCTTCCTCCTCTCCGCCAGACGCCGATCGCGGCTTCTCAGCGAGGCCGCCAATTCCCGGAGGCCCGCGGCGGCGGCTTTCGGCCCCCCGGCGTGCTCGGAAGCGCCGATGATCGACGCCAGGGCCTTGAACTCCGGCAGGTCGTACTTGGCCGCCAGGCCCTCGAACATGTTTGGAAAAGAGGCGTTTTTATCGGCGCTGCGCCGGCCGATCATGGCCTGAAAATCGCCCGCCAGGGGGTCGGGAAACATCTTCGCCGCCGCCTTCACCACATCCGGCGTCACCTGGCCGGAGGCATACAATCCCGAGGCGGCGGCGATAAATGCCTTAGCGTCGCCCCGAAGCGCCGATCTCCTGCTCTCCGCAACGGCGAGACCGGCCCAGCCGGGGATGAGCCACCCCATGACGCCCCAGACGATCCCGGCCAGGGGCGTCCTGCACAGCAGCGTCCCCAGGAAAAAGGCGGCGACGGCCGCAAGAGCAGGAACGGTGAAACGGCTGAAACGGTCTCCGGCTCTGTCGAGCGCGGCCGGGGCGTCACTGACGAACAGCAGCAGGAACAACAGGAAGAGGCTCAGAAACAGAAAGAAAACTCTCAAGCGTCGTCACCCCGATCGGATTCGGGATACAATAACTCGTCCGGCGCGGATTCGAACTCCGGCTTGATCTCGGCGCCCCGGAAGGCCATCCGGGAGAGCCTCGTTCTGGAGATAGCGTTCTCGTAGACCCAGCGCCGCTTTCCGGCGCGGGCGAATTCATCCTCGTCAAGCCTGACGATCGTCCTGTATCCGTCTTCCGCCACCTCGACCAGCGACATCAGGGCGCGCTGGCCGGAAGAGTCCTTGTCCAGGAAGATCAGGAAGTGGAACATCGACCTGATCTGATCGTCGACGTACTCCCTGGCGAGCGGCAGGCCCCCCTGGGCAAACATTTTGGGCATGCGGCTGCGCAGTTCGTTCAAGCCTCCGGCGTGGCCGGTGGTCCAGAACCCCCCGGAAGTCGACTCGGCGATCTCCGATGCGGCCACGAACACCCCGCCCTGGACCTCCCCCACTATCGCCCGGTCGGGGTTGCTCCGGTTGATTGACTTGCAGATCCTGGTCATGGTCACGATCTCCCGGTCTCCGTACACCACCTCGACCATGTTGATGCAATTCTGGAGATGGGGAAAGGCGAGCTCGTAGGAAGTCTCTCCGACGATCACCCGCTCGATGGGGTCGATATACTGCCCCAGGGAACGCAGCACGGCGGTCTTGCCGGAGTCGGTCCGTCCAAACACTCCCAGGTTGGCATGTCCTCTTACCAGCGCTATCAAAATATCGGCCGCCAGTTTTGGCATGGTGCCGTTTGCCACCAGCGCCGAGAGCGGCAGCAGCACATAGAGCACCGCCCGTGTTAGATCGACCCAAAAATTGCCGATCGTCGCGCATTGCTGACGCGCGAGGGCGCGCGTCAAACCGAGCGCCAGGGCCACGGCGACCGCCGTATCGAGGAAGTTA
>PLQY01000041.1 GCA_003160265.1 Peptococcaceae bacterium
AAGCGTGTGCCACGAAGGCATAAGGCTAGTTATTGGCTTGATGCCGTGCTTAACCGAAGATGAGGGTAGGCCCCTCGGAGCCGCCGTACAGGCGGAGGCTCCAAACCGCCGCAGGCTGCTGTGGTCAAAAGCCATGGTGGTGAGCGCATGCGGAAAAGGCGAGGCTAGACCTCGTCAGGTGTGTGCCGATGGAGGCGAACAAAAGTAAACCGCTGTTCAGATGTCGAAAGAAGCTAGGATGTCATCAAAACCGGGGTTCGCTTTCTGCTCCGGGATAAATCTGGGGGATACCTGTTTTACTGCCCAGGTGGTGGCCGGCATAGAGGCGGCGCGAACACGGCACTGGCTTCGGTTAGGAACGTGGGAACCTGTCATCCGATGACAAGGGAAAACTCCAAGCGGAAGACCCGCAAGGACGAAAGTACCGATGCGGATGGCAGGGGCGGAACAACCCGTATTAGTGATGAATCCCCTGTAATGGGGGTGGAGCGAAGGGGTTGTGTCATCCAGTTTTGTTTGGCGGTCAACCGCAAGGAAGGAGCCAACAGACAAAATGAGGTCGTACGATATCTCCAAGCACGTGGTAGTGAAGGCGTTTCAACGAGTAAAAGCGAACAAAGGGGCAGCCGGAGTAGATGACGAGAGCTTGGACGCGTTCGAAGCAGATTTGAAGAACAACCTCTATAAGATCTGGAACAGGATGTGCTCCGGAAGTTACTTCCCTCCGCCCGTCAAAGTGGTGGAAATACCCAAGAAGAGCGCCGGAAAAAGAATTCTCGGAGTGCCCACTGTGGCCGACAGAGTGGCGCAGATGGTCGTCAAAATCTATTTCGAGCGGAAGGTAGAGCCGTTCTTCCACCCGGACTCCTACGGCTACCGGCCGGAAAAATCGGCCATAGATGCCCTAGATGTCACACGCCAGCGTTGCTGGAAGTATGACTGGGTGCTGGAGTTCGACATCAAGGGTCTGTTTGACAACATCGACCACGAGCTGCTGATGAAGGCGGTACGGAAGCACACCAGCAACCCCTGGGTTATCCTGTACATCGAAAGGTGGCTGAAAGCTCCCTTTCAGATGCCGGATGGCGCCGTCGTACAGCGTACGAAAGGCACCCCGCAGGGGGGTGTGGTTAGTCCAGTTCTTGCCAATTTGTTTCTCCACTATGCCTTCGACATGTGGATGGTCAAGAACCACCCTGACAAGCCGTTCGCCCGCTACGCCGACGATGCCGTAGCGCACTGCTACACCAGGCAAGGTGCGGAGATGCTTCTTACGAGCCTCAAGTCACGAATGGCGGAGTGTAAGCTGGAACTCCACCCGGACAAGACCCGTATCGTCTACTGCCATGACAGCAATAGGCGGGGGGATTACCCGGAGACCAGCTTTGACTTTCTGGGGTACACCTTTCGTCCTCGTATGGCCAAGAACAAGCAGGGGGAGTTCTTCACCAGCTTCGCCCCGGCAGTCGGCAACAAGGCAAAGAAGCACATGCGGCAGACTATCCGAAAATGGCACATGCAGCTTAGGTCGGATAAGACTCTTGAGGAACTGTCCCAAATGTTCAACCCGGTAATCAGGGGTTGGATTAACTACTACTGTCGCTTTTACGGGTCTGGACTTTACGCGGTACTCGACCAAATCAACCTGACACTTGTCCGGTGGGCGCAAAGGAAATATAAGAAGCTCAGAGCACACAAGCGGCGAGCGGCACAGTGGCTCGATAGGATTGCCAGGCGAGAACCAGTACTGTTCAAACACTGGGAGATGGGGATATTTCTTGCGGCTGGATGATTGGAGCTGGATGAGCCGAGAGGTTCACGTCCAGTTCTGAGAGAGCCTCGGGGTGAAACTCCCCGGGGCTACTCACCCGTATGCGGGAAAACCGCACGTACGGTTTGATGCGGCGGTTGCTGGAAACGGGACAGATGACCCGCTTGAGGGGGACACTCACCTGAAAGGGGAGAAACGGTTCGGCCTCACAAGGTCTGCACTGCTACCGCGCCAGCTTCCGACCCTACATTAATCACTGATCTTTGATAAAATATCGCATATTAGGCAGGATATCCTGATATAACGTCAAATATGTTCATTATGATGAAGAAATTTAAAGAATACTTACCCAATCAACCGTTTCTGTTTCCTCCGTCATTAAATGACTGGCTTCCCAAGGATCATCCGGCCCACTTTATCGACGAGGTTGTGGAGTGCCTCGATCTTTCGGCCATCTACAATGACTACGGAAGGAAAGGCCAGCCTCCATATAATCCAGCCATGATGGTAAAGGTATTTCTGTACGCTTTATCCAAGGGCATTCAATCATTAAGGAAGATCGAGAAAGCGCTCTACGATGATGTTGCGCTCAGATATCTATCAGGTAACCAACAACCCGATCACTGGACAATCTCCGAGTTCAGGAGAAGGCACCACCGGGCGCTGGGAGATCTCTTTATTCAGTCAATCAAACTGGCCCAGAAGGCCGGATTAGTAAAGCTCAATCATGTTTCCGTTGACGGCACCAAGATCAAGGCCAATGCATCCAAACACTCTGCTATGAGCTATGCCCACATGCAGACGGAAG
>PLQY01000070.1:0-32685 GCA_003160265.1 Peptococcaceae bacterium
GCATCACCATCTGCAACATGGAGAACATCGACCCGATGGGGGTGCATACCGGCGACAGCATCGTGGTGGCGCCGTCCCAGACCCTGACCGATCATGAATACCAGATGCTCAGGACGGCATCGCTCAAGATTATCAGGGCACTGGGGGTGGAAGGCGGCTGCAACATCCAGTATGCTCTGGACCCGCACAGCTTCCAGTATTACGTCATCGAAGTCAATCCCCGGGTCAGCCGGTCCAGTGCCCTGGCGTCCAAGGCCACCGGCTATCCGATCGCCCGGGTGGCCTCGAAGATTGCTCTCGGGCTACGCCTCGACGAGATCGAGAACTTCGTCACCCGGAAGACCTGGGCCTGCTTTGAACCGGCCATGGACTACTGCGTGGTGAAGGTCCCCCGCTGGCCGTTTGACAAGTTCCGGAGCGCCGACCGCACTCTGGGCACCCAGATGAAGGCCACCGGAGAAGTGATGGCCATCGACCGCACCTTCGAGGGCGCCCTGATGAAGGCGGTGCGGTCGCTGGACCTCCAGAATGTCGGTCTCTCATACCCGGGCCTGGGCAGCCTGGACGACCAGGAGTTGCTGGACCGGCTGGCAACTCCTACAGACGAGAGGCTGTTCCTGGTGGCGGAAGCCTTCAGACGCAATATTCTCCTGCATCTGATAGCTGACTTGACCAGCATTGATAAATTCTTCCTGCACAAGATCCGGGTGATCACCGATTTGGAAAAAGTGCTTGGAAACGTTCACAATACCTGCGAACTGGACCCGGAAACAGTGCGGCAGGCCAAGCGGTATGGTTTTAGCGACCTGCTGATCAGCCGCCTGACCGGGATCTCCGTCCCGGCGATCAGGCAGTGGCGCTATAGCAGCGGCATCAGACCGGTGTACAAAATGGTGGATACCTGCGCCGCCGAGTTCGAGGCAGCGACGCCCTACTTCTACTCGACCTATGACCTGGAGAACGAGGCCGTGCCCACACCCAGGCGCAAGGTGCTGGTGATCGGCGGCGGTCCCATCCGGATCGGGCAGGGGATCGAATTCGACTACTGCTCCGTGCACTCATGTTTAGCCCTGAAGCAGGAGCAGGTCGAGGCCCTGATCATCAACAACAATCCGGAAACCGTCAGCACCGATTTCGACATCGCCGACCGGCTCTACTTCGAGCCCCTGACCCTGGAGGACGTGCTGAACGTGGTGGAATTGGAACGGCCGGACGGGGTGATCGTGCAGTTTGGGGGGCAGACCGCCATCAACCTGGCCGGTCCGCTGGCAGCGGCGGGGGTACCGGTCCTGGGAACATCCGTGGACAAGATCGACGAGGCCGAGGACCGGGAAAGGTTTGAGCAGTTGTTGACCGGCCTGGGAATCCAGAAACCGCCCGGCAGGGGCGCCGCCGGGATGGAGGAGGCCAGATCGATTGCCCGTCAGATCGGCTTCCCGGTCCTGGTGCGGCCTTCGTACGTGCTGGGCGGCAGGGCGATGGAGATTGTCTACGGCGAGGAGGACCTGGAGAGCTACGTCGCCAATGCCGTGGAAGCCTCACCCAACCACCCGGTGCTGATCGATAAGTATTTCCAGGGTCAGGAGCTAGAGGTCGATGCCATCTGTGACGGGGAACAGGTGCTGATCCCCGGCATCATGGAGCATGTGGAGCGGGCGGGGGTGCACTCCGGAGACAGCATTGCGGTGTATCCGGCGCGCCTGACGCAGGAGGTCGTCGACCGGATCGTCGACGATACCACTAGGATCGCCCTGGCCCTGCAGGTCCGGGGCATCCTCAACATCCAGTTCGTCTATTACCAGGGAGAGGTTTACGTGATCGAGGTCAACCCGCGGGCGAGCCGCACGGTACCCTTCCTGAGCAAGATCACCGGGATCCCCATGGTGCTCCTGGCTACCAGGATCATGCTGGGCCGGACGCTGCGCGGCCTGGGCTACAAGGACGGCCTAGCCGGGACCGGCGCTCTGGTGGCGGTCAAGGTGCCGGTCTTCTCCTTCGGCAAGCTCACCCGGGTGGATACCTGCCTGGGACCGGAGATGAAGTCCACCGGCGAGGTCATGGGTGTGGACCGCACCGTTCCCTGCGCCCTGTACAAGGGCCTGATCGCCGCCGGTTGTTCCGTGCCGCGCTCCGGTTCGATGCTGATCACTATCGCCGACCGTGATAAGCTCGAGGCCCTGCCCCTGGTGGAGGGGCTGTCCGGGATGGGGCTGGACTTTTACGCCACCCGGGGCACCGCCGCCTTTCTACGGGAGCGGGGGCTGGCCGTCAAGGATGTCCACAAGCTCGAGGAAGGATCTCCCCACGTGGTCGACCTGATCACGGCCGGCCGGGTGAACTTCGTGATCAATACATACAGCGGCGGGCAGGGTGCGGCCCGGGACGGGTTCCAGATCAGGAGAGCGGCGGTGGAGCATGGGATTCCCTGCCTGACCTCCCTGGACACCGCCCGCGCCCTGCAGGAAGTGATCGCCTTTCTCCAGGGAGGCGGGGAGAGTTCCCTGATTTCCCTGGACGAATATGCGCAGGCTGGGAACATCGCCATGAGAAAAAAGATTCCGGTATCAGACGTCCGGCAGCTGACATCTGGATAGAGGTGATAGCTATGAGTAAAACGGGTGAATACTCGACAAGGGTGGTTGAACACTTAGTCCTGTCCCGTGATGTTTTCCGTTTGACCCTGGAGGCGACGAAGTTGGCTGCGGCTGCCCGGCCCGGGCAGTTTGCGATGCTGGGCTGCGGCTCTGGTTTTGACCCCTTCCTGAGACGCCCCCTGAGTATTCACCGGGTGCAGGGCGTATCAGGAACGGTGAGCTTTCTGTACCGGGTGCGGGGCAGGGGAACAGAATGGCTGGCTTCCAGGCGACAGGGTGAGGCTGTATCTTTATTGGGGCCGCTGGGACGGGGATTCCGGTATGAGGGGAATAGCAAGCGGGCGCTCTTGGTGAGCGCCGGCATCGGCGTCGCTCCACTCCTGTTCCTGGCCGAAACCCTGATGGGATTGAACTGGACGATAACCATTCTGATTGGCGCCCGAACCAGGAAAGGCATCCTCTGCCGGTCAGACTTCGAGCGTTACGGCAGGGTGCTTGTCAGTACCGATGACGGCAGTGCAGGTCGCCGCGGCTCGGTTGTCGATCTGCTCAGAAAGGTGTTTGACAAAGATTCCTATGCACAGATCTACGCTTGCGGACCACAACCGGTCCTCGTGGCGGTGAGTCAGCTTAGCGCCGATAAAGGCATCCCGGCGCAACTGTCCCTGGAAGAGCGGATGGCCTGCGGACTCGGCGCCTGCATGGGCTGTGTCTGCCAGGGAGCAGACCCCTCACGAATGGTGCGGGTGTGTGCCGATGGGCCGGTATTCGACGCTTCGGAGGTGATCCTGAATGGCTGACCTGCCGGTGCAGATCGCCGGAATCGGCATGAAGAATCCGGTGTTGGTCGCCTCCGGTACCTTCGGGTACGGAGCGGAGTACCGGCCGGTTTTCGATGTCAGCAGACTGGGGGCGCTGGTAACCAAGGGCCTGACCCTGAAGCCGTGCGCCGGCAATCCGGCGCCCCGGCTCTGGGAGACCCCGGCGGGGCTGCTCAACGCCATCGGTTTGCAAAACCCGGGGGTGGACGTTTTTATCAGCGATATCCTGCCGGTGATGCGGTCATACGGCGTGCCCGTGATTGCCAACATCGCCGGGTTTACCGGGGAGGAGTTCGTGGCCCTGGCCGAACGCCTCGACGGCTCCGGGGTGGACGGCCTGGAACTGAATATCTCCTGCCCCAATGTCAAAGCCGGCGGCATGGCCCTGGGGGCCGACCCCTGCCTGGCGGCGTCGGTAGTGGCTGCCGTAGTACGGGCCACCTCGCTGCCGGTGATCGTCAAGCTCACCCCCAACGTGACCGATATTGCCGGCCTGGCCCGGGAAGTGGTCGCTGCCGGGGCGGCCGCCCTGTCGCTGATCAATACCCTGCTGGGCCTGGCCATCGACGTGGATGCCGGAAAGCCGGCCCTGGGCAATGTCACGGGCGGCCTCTCCGGCCCGGCGATCCGCCCGGTGGCGGTGCGGGCGGTGTGGCAGGTGGCCCAGTCCGTTGACGTTCCGATCATCGGCATGGGAGGCATCTGCACCGGACGCGACGCCCTGGAGTTCATCCTGGCCGGGGCATCGGCGGTAGCGGTGGGCTCTGCCCTCTTCCACGACCCCCTGGCGGCAGTGAAGGTCATCAAGGAGTTGGAGCGATACTGTGAACGGAAGGAGATCGGCGACTGGCGGTCGCTGATCGGCGCCGCCTGGAAGCGTGGGAATTCGTTGGCTGGGGAAGTTAGGTGAACGGAGGGGTTTACATGAAAGCCAGGGAGAGACTGATCGTCGCCCTTGATGTCAGCACGTTGGAACAGGCCAGGAGTCTGGTGGCAGAACTGCATGACCTGGCGGACATGTTCAAGGTCGGCCTGGAACTGTTCTGCAGCCACGGTCCCCGGGCGGTGGAGACAGTACTCGAACAAGGAGGACGTGTTTTTCTGGACCTCAAATACCACGACATTCCCAATACTGTGGCCGGTGCGGCCCGGGCGGCCGTCCGCATGGGCGTGTCCATGTTCAACTTGCATATTGCCGGTGGGGCGGAGATGATGATGGCGGCGCTGGAAGCAGCCCTCCAGGAGGCCGGATCGGACGTGGTCCCGAGGATTCTGGGGGTCACCGTGCTCACCAGCCTGGGCGCCGGCCAATTGCGGGACGAGCTTGGCCTGGTGCGCCCTCCGGCGGAGCAGGTGGTGTTTTGGGCGAAACAGGCCAGGGATTGCGGGCTGTCGGGGGTGGTGGCCTCACCCCAGGAGATCCTTTCGATCCGCCAGCACTGCGGAAACGGCTTTTTGATCGTGACACCGGGGATTCGCCCGGCGGGTTCCGCGACGGACGACCAGAAGCGGATCAGCACACCGGGTGCGGCATTGCATGCAGGAGCCGACTACCTGGTGGTGGGGCGCCCGATCACCAGGGCATCCGAACCGCGCCAGGCGGCTCTAGCTATAATAGAAGAGATGGAGGCGGCAAGTCTGTGAACGACAAACAAGTTTTGGATGCTTTTCAACGTTATGGGGCGCTCCTGGATGGGCACTTCCTGCTGACCTCGGGGCTGCACAGTAATGGCTACATTCAGTGTGCCTTAGTGCTGCAGCACCCTGAGGTAGCCACGCAATTAGGGGCCCAACTGGCAGGGTTTTTCAGAAACATCCCCATCGACCTGGTGGCCGGCCCCGCCCTGGGAGGGGTGCTGGTCGCCCAGGAGGTGGCCCGGGCTTTAGGGGTAAGAGCACTGTTTGCTGAACGGGATCAGGAAAGGATGTGCCTGCGGCGCGGCTTTTTCGTCGCTCCCGGAGAGAGGGCACTGGTGGTCGAGGACGTGGTGACCACCGGCGGTTCCACGAGAGAGGTCATTGATGTAGTCACCGAAGCAGGTGCGAAGGTGGTGGGTGTCGGGGCGCTGATCGACAGACGTAGCGGCAGCCTGGATCTGGGCGTACCATTCCACGCACTACTGCGCCTGGAGATCGCCACCTACGACCCTGAAACCTGTCCGCTCTGCCGGACCGGATTGCCCGCGGTGAAACCTGGCAGCCGTAAGGTCGGAGTCACCAGCAGTGTCTGGTAGTTCTCGGGCAACACGAGACCGGGGCGGCCGTTGGCTGACTTCCAGACGTTTTTTTCGAGGTGTGTGAAGTCGACCTAAAGCGAATGCCTTTCGATAAGGATTAGGGCGTGGTTCCAGTAGGGCGAAGGATTCGGCGTTAGCCTCTTTCGCCGGATGTGAACGACAATCGCCCTTAGCCTTGCCTTCCTACCAGGAGGCGGGAAGTTTTTCGGCCGGGGATCAAACAGCACGGATTTTATAGAGCTTCCGGAACCACTAACAGGGTCCGGAAGTTTTCATACAGGACGAATCCCGGCCGGGCCTTGGCGGGTTTCCAGACGTTTTTGCGGAGCGTGTAGTCGACTGGTACCTTGGATGAGCGCCTGCTATCGCTGTAAAAAGCGGCCAGTTGGGCAGCCTGCTCCAAGGTGGCGTCCGGGATCTGACGTCCCGGTTGCGACCTGATGATCACGTGGGAGCCCGGGGCGTCCTTGGCGTGCAGCCAGAGGTCTTCTTTATTGGCCAGGTGCATGGTCAGGTAGTCGTTTTGCCGGTTGTTTTTTCCGACCAGGATCTCGAAACCATCCGCAGACCCGATCTTGGAGACCTGCGGCAGGCTCTTCTGCTGCGGTTTCTCTCTGGGTGCAGAGCCTGCCTTACGCCCCCTGTCTCTCGCTTTCACGTAGTGTGCCTGTTCCAGCTCAGCCCTGATCTCGTTCAACTCGTCAACTGTCTCTGCCAGGTCGAGGGCGGTCCTGATGCTGGATAGATATCTCTGCTCCTCCATTGTCTGATCCATCTGCAACTTGTTGATCTTCAAGGTGTTGCGGGCTTTCTCGTAGCGGCGAAACAACTGCTGGGCGTTCTGAGACGGGGTCAAGGACGGATTCAACTCGATCTCCAGGGGCGGTGCCTCCGGATCGTAGAGGTTGGGCAGCAGCGCCCTGGTCTGCCCTCTTTCGATCAGGTGCAGGTGGGCAAGGAGCATCTCCCCCCGGATCCGGATATCCTGGCCCTGCCTGGCGTCATCCTGGGACTGCTGCTGCAGGGACAGCTTTTTTTCGACCCGGGCGCTTTGCTGCCTGACCGTGCCGGCGAGGGTGTTCTGCAACTGCTGGAACCTTGCTATCTCGGTATGCCCGGCGTAGAAGTCGTCAGCGGCCGCGTTCAGGGACGGTCTGGCCGTCAGGGACAGCCCCTGGTATTGGGTTGGGAGAAATGGAGTATAGCAGACCGGGTTTTTCCCCTCCAGGACCAGGGTCGGCTCGCTATTGCCCTGCAGCAGCGGCCCCACGGTTTTTTGCAACATCTGCCAGAGGGATCGCAGTTCATACTCGCCGCAGTCTTCCAGGCGAAGATCCAGGGGCAGGTTCGCCCGGAACAGGAGTTCCCGGGCAAGTTCGGGCCCGATTCCCGCCAGGCGCTTGAAGACCAGGTCCTCAAGGGTCTTGTCCCAGCCTCCCCCCTGGAGGGCACTGATAAACTGCTCTTCATCCAACTCCAGGGGATGCTGCTTGTTCTGGGCGGGCGGAGCGATGTAGAGCCGCCCGGGGAGTACCTCCCGGTAGCGGCTGACCGCATGGGAATAGCGTTTGATAGCATCGATGATCTGTCCGGTTTTCCGGTCGACCAGGATCAGATTGCTGTGCTTTCCCATGATCTCGCTGATCAGTTGGACATCCTGATAACCGCCGCTCTCATCAAGACGGGAGAAAGTAAAATAGACGACCCGGTCAAGGCCTACCTGCTGAATGTTGACCAGACGGCTGCCCTCCAGGTACTTCCTCAGGACGAAGCAGAAGGTGGGCGGGGAGGCCGGGTTCTTCCTGTCGCGGGAGGTCAGGTGCAGCCTGGCGTTTTCCGCATGGGCGGACAGGAGCAGACGCAGGCTCTGACCGGGCTTGCGCACGCTCAGGACTATTTCCATCTGCTGAGGCTGGTAGACCCGGTCGACCCGGCCCTGCAGGAGTTGGCTCTGCAATTCCCCGGTAATCAAAAAGAGGGTGATCCCGTCAGGCGACATCTGCTTCTACTCCATTCCCGCTGCCGGCGCTGGGCAATCTTGCTACGAAGTATATGCCTGCGACTGCTGGCAGTCAATTGGAATCAGCTCGAAAAAACGATCAAAGCGCTGCGCCACAGATGACTACCCGCTCTGATGGCGACGCCGCCGGCGTTATGGGGGTCTAAGTTGCACTTATACCTGTTTCATTGTAATATTTATACAGACAAGGATGAGTTGATCTATACATGATGACCGAAAAAGGGGAAAGTGCTATTGCTCGGTAATTGGACTCAGGGCACGTGTGGAGGCGGGCTGTGAAATTTTCCAAGTGGCACGGGCTGGGTAATGATTTCATTCTGGTGGAAGACCGGCCGGATCGTTGGCCGGACGGGCAATTGGCCGAGTTGGCCAACTGCGTCTGCGATCGGCACTTCGGGATCGGTGGAGATGGGCTGATCTTTATATTTAATGATGATCAAGGCATTCTAACTATGCGCATCTTTAACGCCGATGGCTCGGAGGCGGAGATGTGCGGCAACGGCCTGCGCTGTGTGGCCAAGTACGCCTACCTGAATGGCCTGGTGGGCCGGCCGGTTTTCCCCGTCAACACCGGGGCCGGGGTTTTAGTCCCGGAGGTGATCATGGATGGCGACCGGGTGGTGGCCGTCAGGGTAGATATGGGGGAGCCGGTGCTGGAACGGGATCGGATCCCGGTGCTGGGCGCTCCGGGCACGAGAATGATCGAAGAGGAGATCCTGGCGGGGGATGAGCGGGTGATCGCCACCGCTGTCTCCATGGGCAATCCGCACTGCCTGTTATTCGTCCCCGATGTCTCCGGCGCCCCGGTTGGCAGCCTGGGGCCGATCCTGGAAAGGCATGAACTGTTTCCGAACCATACCAATGTCGAGTTTATCGAGATCGGGAGCGGCGAAGAGATTGCGGTGCGGGTCTGGGAGCGGGGGGTCGGGGAGACCCTGGCCTGCGGTACCGGGGCTTGTGCTGCGGCGGTAGGCTCTGCGCTGACGAACAGGACCGGACGCCGGATGCGTGTGAACCTGCCGGGCGGACAGCTCCTGATCGAATGGTCGGACAATAACCACGTTTTCATGACCGGCCCAGCCGAAGAAGTTTTTCGCGGTGAGTTGGGCGAGGATTTTATGAGGAGTGAGATTTGATGAAAGTAGCGGACCGGGTCGCGGCTTTGCCCCCATATCTTTTTGCCCGCATCGAGCAGAAGATCGAAGAGTGCCAAAACAGGGGTGTGGATGTCATCAGCCTGGGGATCGGCGATCCCGACCTGCCCACACCGCCGCACATCGTGCAGGCTTTGCAAGATCAGGCAGACAATCCGGCCAATCACCGCTATCCCTCGTCAGTGGGGCTACTGGCTTTCCGCCAGGCGGTAGCCGATTGGTACCGGAACCGGTTCGGTGTGTCGTTGGACCCCCGGTCAGAAGTGGTGACCCTGATCGGTTCCAAGGAGGGAATCGGCCACATCGCCTTCTGCTACCTGAACCCCGGCGATTATGCCCTGATCCCGGACCCGGGTTATCCGGTCTATGGCATTGGCGCTGCCCTGGCAGGGGCGGAGAACTACCCGCTTCCGCTCAAAGCAGAGCGCGGCTTCCTGCCCGATTTATCTGCAGTTCCTGCCGAGGTGGCGCGCCGGGCCAAGCTTCTGTGGCTCAACTACCCGAATAACCCCACCGGCGCCGTGGCCAGTCTCGATTTCTTCCGGGAGGCGGTCAGTTTTGCCCGCAATTTTGACCTGATCATCTGTCACGATGCGCCGTATACCGAAATCGCCTTTGACGGCTATGTCGCCCCCAGTTTCCTGCAGGCAGAAGGCGCCAGGGAGGTGGGGATCGAATTTCATTCCCTCTCCAAGACTTACAACATGACCGGCTGGCGCTTGGGCTGGGCCGCCGGCAATCCCGAAGTCGTCAAGACTCTGGGAAGTCTCAAATCCAATCTCGATTCCGGTGTTTTTCAGGCAGTCCAGTATGCGGGAATCGCCGCCCTGTCAGGACCCCAGGACTGCGTCCGGCACACGCTGCAGGTCTATCATGAGCGGCGGGACATAGTGGTACAGGGCCTGCGCAGCCTCGGTTGGCAAGTAGATCCGCCCAAGGCGACCATCTACGTCTGGGTACCGGTACCGCACCCATATACGTCGACGGAGTTTGCCGAACTGGTGCTGGAAAAGGCGGGAGTGGTGCTAACTCAGGGGATCGGCTATGGAGCTTGTGGAGAGGGTTTTTTCAGGATCTCGCTCACCACTCCCACGGAGCGTCTTGCTGAGGCCTTCAGACGTCTCGAGAAAGCCTTTTCAACCCCATAGAGCAAGTAAGTAATGAGGATCTCATCACTCTCACAGAAGGTAGTGACTGAACATGCTTAAAAGTATGACCGGTTATGGACGCGGTGAGGCAGAACAGGATGGACTGCAGGCGACGGTGGAGATCCGCAGTGTAAATCACCGTTTTCTTGAAGCCGTGGTGCGCATTGCCAGACCTTTCATCGTCCTGGAGGAGCGCATCAAGGAACAGGTGCAGTCCCAGGTGTCCCGGGGACACCTGGACATATTTGTCACATTCACGGATAACAACGAAAAAAAGCGCAATGTCAAGCTTGACAAGGAATTAGTTGTTGCGTATCATGAATGCTTGAGGGAATTGGCAGAAATGATGCAAATTGATTTCCAGCCGAATGTTTTGGGCATCGCCCAGTATTCGGGAGTAATTGTTGAGGAAGAAGCCGGGGACGATCTGGACCGGGCCTGGCTGGTGGCATACAGGGCTTTGACAGAGGCGCTGCAGCAGCTCGGTGGCATGAGGTTCCGCGAGGGTGAACGGTTAGCCAGGGATTTCGACCTGCGCAGGGAGCGGATCGCCAGCATCGTCGACGAGATCCAGGAGCGCTCCCCCCAGCTTGAGGAGGACTTGCGCTCCCGTCTCCAGAAGCGCTTGCAAGCCATGTCAGTTGACTGCGAAATTGCTGAGATGCGCTTGACTACCGAGGTTGTCCTGTTTGCCGAGCGAAGCAGCATCACCGAGGAACTGGTGCGGTTGCATTCACACCTGGAACAACTTGCCGAAATGCTGAACTCCACCGATCCTGTGGGAAGGAAGATCGATTTCCTGATCCAGGAAATGAACCGGGAGATCAATACCATCGGGTCCAAGGCAGCCGATCTCACGATCTCCCCGCTGGTGATCGAGGTTAAGAGCGAGCTGGAGAAGATGCGTGAACAGGTGCAAAATGTGGAGTAACTGTCAGGGGAGAGCCAACTCAAGGAGGGCGTTTATGGATATCAAGCTGATTAACATCGGTTTCGGGAATATTGTCTCCGCCAACCGGATTGTTGCCATTGTCAGCCCGGAGTCAGCGCCGATCAAGAGGATCATCCAGGAGGCCCGCGACCGGGGCATGCTGATCGATGCCACTTACGGGCGGAGAACCAGGGCCGTGGTGATTGCCGACAGCGACCACGTGATCCTGTCCGCAGTTCAGCCGGAGACTGTTGCCCACCGGCTTTCCAGCAAAGATGTACTCCAGCAGGACGAGTAGAACGATTCTCTGACAGGAGGCAGGGAGGGTGGCCGCCAAGCCCTTGTTGATAGTTGTATCTGGGCCTTCGGGCTCAGGAAAAGGTACGCTCTGCGCTATGTTGCGGCAAGCTCTCCCCAATCTTGCATATTCGGTTTCGGCAACCACCCGCCAGCCCCGTCCGGGCGAACGGAACGAGGTGGATTATTTTTTTATTTCTGATGCCGAGTTCCAGCAACTGATCGACCGGGGCGAGTTCCTGGAATGGGCAGAGGTTTATGGCCATCGCTACGGCACAGCGCGCCCGGCGGTCGAGGCTCAGCTCAAAGCCGGGCGGGATATGCTGCTGGAGATCGATGTCCAAGGGGCGATGAATATCAAGAAGTCGTTTCCGGATGCCCTGCTGATCTTCGTACAACCACCTTCACTGCAGGAGTTGGGCGCCCGGATCGCGAACCGGGGAACGGAGAGCTTGCAAGACCTCAAGGTCAGGATGGACTGTGTGCTGTCGGAATTACAGGCGGCAGAACAATATGACCACGTTGTCCTCAACGATAAGCCGGAAGATGCCCTTGCCGAGTTGCTGGAGATCATCGGGGATGCCAAAGGCAAGAGGTCGGAAGTCGGAAAAAAGATTCAAAATGAGTAACTTCTTAGGAGTCAGGAGTCATATACTCCCGATATCTGTTGAAAAGAGGCAGAATAAATGCAACAGCCCAGTCTCGATGTGTTGATGCGCAAGGTTGCCAGCAAGTATGAGCTTGTTGTCGCCGCATCCAAGAGGGGGCGCATGCTCACGGAAGGGGGACAATCCCAGGCGGATGGAAAGCAGCTCAAGCCGGTGAGCATTGCCCTGAATGAGATAGCCGATGGCAGGCTGACGATCTGTCATCACGAGTACTACAAAGCAAAGCGATGAGCAAGACCGTCATCCTTGGTGTTACCGGAAGCATTGCCGCCTACAAGGCGGCGGAGTTGGCCAGCCTGATGGTCAAGCGGAATTATGTGGTGCACGTGATCATGACCCCGGCAGCCACACGATTCATTACCCCCTTGACGCTGCAGGCAATATCGCAGAACCCCGTTCATGTTGATATGTTTGCCTCCCCCGGTTCTTGGGAGATTGGGCACATCAGCCTGGCCGCACGGGCCGATCTGGTTTTAGTGGCGCCGGCATCGGCCGATTTTATTGCCAGACTGGCTGCCGGTATGGCAGACGACCTGCTGGCAGCGACCATCATGGCCACCAAGGCGACGGTGCTACTGGCGCCGGCGATGAACGACGGGATGTACGCCAATCCGGTACTGCAGGAGAAGATAGTTTACCTGAAAGGGGTCGGTTATCGCTTTATCGAGCCCGAAACGGGCAGACTGGCCTGCGGGACAGTGGGACAAGGCCGGTTGGCGTCCCCGGAGGCGATTATCGGTGCAGTATCACAAGCCTTCTCGTCTAATCAGGACCTGGCGGACAAAAGAATCCTGGTCACGGCCGGACCTACCCGGGAACCCCTGGATCCCGTCCGTTACCTCTCCAATTACAGTTCCGGGAAGATGGGTTATGCCATTGCCGAAGAGGCCTGCAGGAGAGGCGCCAGGGTAACCCTGGTCAGCGGTCCGACACAGCTCGCGCCTCCGCCCGGAGTCAGCCTGGTGCCGGTTGAGACCGCCCAGGAGATGTTCGAGGCGGTTGTCGGCAGGTACGACCAGGTGGATGCTGTCATCAAAGCTGCCGCGGTGGCCGATTTCCGCCCGCGGCAGAAATCAGAGCAGAAACTGAAAAAGCAGGTCTTCAGTCCGGTACTGGAACTGGAAAGAACGCCCGATATCCTGGGTTATCTCGGAGAGCATAAAAGCAGGCAGGTCCTGGTGGGATTTGCCGCGGAGACTGAGAACCTGTTGGAAAACGCCGGCGGCAAACTGCGGCAGAAAAACCTGGACCTGGTGGTCGCCAACAACCTGACCGAACCCGGCGCAGGCTTCGGGGTTGACACCAATCTTGTCACATTATTATACTCAAGTGGGGAAACCGTAAAACTTCCAGTGTTGTCAAAAAAAGAAGTTGCCGGCATACTGCTGGATAAAGTGGCAGCTATTATACAAGTTCAAGCAAAGAAGGTGTAGTCAATGGCAAGCAGATTCTTCACCTCGGAGTCAGTCACCGAGGGGCATCCGGATAAGGTGGCCGATCAGATCGTCGACGCCATCCTGGACTCCATCTATGAACAGGACGCCTACGGCAGGGTTGCCTGCGAGGCCATGGTGTCAACCGGCCTGGTTTTTGTGGCGGGGCAGATCACCACCGAATGCTATGTAGATATTACTCACATCACCAGGGAAACGGTGAGGCAGATCGGTTACACCAGGGCCAAATTCGGCTTTGATTGCGATACCTGCGCCGTGATCACCGCCATCGACGAGCAGTCGCCCGACATCGCTCTGGGGGTGGACACCGCCCTGGAGGTCAAGACGGGGGAGATCGCTTACGGTGAGTTGGGGGCGGGAGACCAGGGGATGATGTACGGATATGCCACCGACGAGTGCTTGAACCTGATGCCCCTGCCGATCGATCTCGCTCACGGACTGGCGCGCCGGCTGGCGGAGGTGCGCAAGAGCGGGATCCTGCCGTACCTGCGGCCTGACGGCAAGACCCAGGTTACCGTGGAATACGAGGGCGACAGGCCGGTCAGGGTGGATGCGGTGGTGGTATCGGCCCAACACCAGCCTGATATTTCGATGTCGCAGATTCGGGATGAGATCATCGAGAACGTGATCAGACATGCGGTTCCCGGTGAGTACCTGGACAGCAAGACCCGCTTTTTCGTCAATCCTACCGGGCGCTTCGTGATCGGCGGCCCCCAGGGAGACACCGGCCTGACCGGTCGCAAGATCATCGCCGATACTTATGGCGGCATGGCCAGGCATGGGGGCGGCTCTTTTTCCGGCAAAGACCCCACCAAGGTCGACCGCTCAGCCGCCTATTATCTGCGCTATGCAGCCAAGAATGTGGTGGCTGCGGGGCTGGCCCGCCGCTGCGAGCTCCAGGTGGCCTATGCCATCGGAGTGGCCAGACCGATATCGCTGTACGTAGACACCTTCGGTACTGGTATGATCCCGGATGAGGCTATCTGCAGGCTGGTCGATGAACACTTCGACTTCAAGCCGGCGGCAATCATCAAGGAACTGCACCTGAGGCACCCGATCTACAGGCAAGTTGCCGCCTATGGACACTTTGGGCGCTCCGATCTGGACCTGTCCTGGGAGAGAACCGACCGGGCGGCGCTGTTACGCAAAGAGGCAGAAAAGATCGGAAGCGGGAAATAGCTTTAGCCAAAGTTGTTAATAAGCCACCTTTTGAAGGAGTTAAATCCCGAAAGGTGGCTTTGTTGTAGCGAATATCGATAGGCTGGGTGAACTCATTACTTCATTGAGAGCGTTGCCAGAGCCGTTGGTGTGCAGGCAGGAAAATCTTAAATTAAGAAGAAAATAAGTAATAATGTTGGTTGCAATAGCAAATTTATGGGATAGTTGAATGGAGACCTCAGAAAAACAGCTTACCGGGCACAGGCAGAGAAAGGTGATTAGCATAAGCCGACAGCTTATAATCACTAAATATAAGTTGTAGGTTTATAATTACTTGGCATGGACCGTACCGATGGTCTGGAGAGGATAAGGGATGATCAGTTTTCTTTTGAGACTGTTGTTTTCCGGGGCCAGCAATGGATGAGTGCCCGGAGGTAGTGGTAGAGATCAACCACCTGCGCCATGATCAGGTGTTTCACTACTTGCCGCCCGAGGAGATGCCTGACCTGGAGTTGGGGACGAGGGTGCTTGTCCCTTTTGGGAAAAAGACGGTCCAGGGGTGGGTGGTGGGCTTTAGCGCCCCCCCGCCGGGGGTTACCCTGCGGCCGATCGAGTCGGTTGTGGGTGATAAGCCGGATTTCAATCCGGAACTGCTGCGGCTCGCCAGGTGGATGGCCGATTATTATCTCCATCCGCTGCCGGAGATCCTGAAACTGATGTCTCCCCCCGAGAAACCTGTTCGTGCCAGGAAGCATGCCCCGGTAGGAGGGATGACCCTGGCCGGTCGTCCCGGCAGTCTGGTGCTAAATGCTGAACAGACAGTTGCGCTGAGGGAGATCGAGGCGGCGCTCAGGGCGGGGGGCGACGCCCGGGCGCCAACCGGGGATGACGCCGGGTACCGCGCCTGCCATAGCGGCGGCGCCGGGTCCGCCCCCGGGGCGGGGCAGCAAGAAGCTGCCGCTACTGGTATTACCTCATATTTGAGTGACGAGCACCAGCCGGGTGCGATGGGTGCAGGGCGGCAGTTCCTGCTGCACGGGATCACCGGCAGCGGGAAGACGGAGGTGTACCTGAGGGCGGCCATGACGGCCCTGTCCCTCGGACGCCAGGTGCTGTACCTGGTTCCGGAGATTGCCCTGACACCACAGGCAGGCGCCTGGTTCCGGGCCGCCCTGGGTGACCGGGTGGCGGTCTGGCACAGCAGGCTGTCCCGGGGTGAGAGATACGAGACCCGGGAGGGGATCAGGCAGGGCGTGCTCAGCATTCTGATCGGCCCCCGCTCTGCCGTCTTTGCCCCATTCAAGAACCTGGGGCTGGTCATCGTCGACGAGGAGCAGGATGCCTCGTACAAACAGCAGGAGAGCCCTTACTACCACGCCCGTCAGGTTGCCGCCCAGCGCGCCCGGGACAACGGGGCGGTGCTCCTCCTGGGTTCGGCGACCCCGTCCCTGGAAAGCTATACAGGCGCCCGGGACGGACAGTACCGGCTGCTCCGGTTGACCAGGCGGCCACAGGGGCGGCGCCTGCCCCGGGTAACCGTCGTCGATCTGAAGCAGGAGCATGATGCGGGGCATGATCTGCGGGTCAATCTGCTGGGGCAGTACCTGGCCGGGCAGATCGCCCTCCGGCTGCAGCGGCGGGAGCAGACCATCCTTTTTTTAAACCGGCGGGGATACTCGCCCATCGTGTTCTGCCCGCCATGCGGGTTGGTTTTGAAGTGCGAGCGTTGTTCCATCTCCTTGGTGTATCACCGGACCACCGGAGACCTGCGCTGTCATTACTGTAATTTCAAGCGTCCGCTCCCGGAGCGCTGTCCCGGGTGTGGGGCCGCCGGATCGCTGCGCTTTCTGGGAACCGGGATTCAACGGGTGGAACAAGTACTCCGGCGTTTTTATCCCCAGGCCGGGATCCAGCGGCTGGATTTTGACACCACCCGCCGCAAGGGGGAATTTGACAGGATCCTCGACAGCTTCGGAAAGCGGGAGATAGACATCCTGCTCGGGACCCAGATGGTGGCGAAGGGCCACGATTTTCCGGGGGTGACCCTGGTAGGAGTGCTCGATGCGGACCTGGCCCTGAAACTGCCTGATTACCGTGCCACGGAGCGTACCTATCAACTGCTGGCCCAGGTTGCCGGCAGGGCCGGAAGGGGGTGGGTTCCGGGCGAGGTGGTGGTTCAGACGTACTTTCCCGACCACTACAGTATCCAGACTGCCTGTTTTGCCAGTTATCCCTCGTTCTATCGCCAGGAGATCGGAAACCGGGAATCGTCCGGTTACCCTCCCTACGGGGAGTTGATCCGCATCCGGGTGGCCGGGGAGAAGGAGCAGCAGGTGGAGAGGCGCATCAAAGAACTGGCTGAGGCGCTGGCCGCTCTGTTGACAGGGGAGCGGGTGCGGCTGTTGGGCCCCGCTCCGGCGCCGGTCCTGCGCCTGCAGGACCTGTACAGGTGGCAGGTGATGCTCAAGGGTGAGTTGGGTGGACAGAAGAGCGAGATCCGCGACTGCATTCAGCACTATAAAAAAAATACAAGTGTTATAATAAGTATCGAAGTCGATCCCTATGGCATGTAATCCAACAATACCAACGCCGGGCGGGGTTATTACAAACAGTAGTTCGTTAAATAGCGTCCAGAACAGTCTATAGTATTTGCTCATATACACTTGACAGTTAACGAATGGGTTTTTAGGACAAACTATCCTTAATGTATCGATTGGGAAACGTTAATCGCCACTACGACGACCATGAAGACAACATAGAATCGTAGCCCCCACATGACAATTTTTAACCCGAGACCAAGTTTTCGCTCACTTAAGCGTTGCATCCTTTTTTGATTTTCCTTATATTCTTGAAGAACGTCTTTAACCAGTTGCGGTTTGAGCCTTAACTCCGAGAGGATCACTTTATGATCTTCGGCTGATTGTAACGCTTTTATAGTATCCACGATGAACCCTCCTTAAGATAGTGTCTATTGAAATAAGCTCGGAAAGATGACGCTCAAGGCGTAAAGCAACCCGGCCAGGGAGACAAATACGGCAACTCCGATTCCCAGCGCATTTAGCAACCAGGTGTTCTTGTGCTCACCCATAACCTCTTGGTCGTTCACGAGCAGCAACAAAAAAGCAATAGCCGGCGGCATGGTCAATACAGCAAGAACATTAACTACTAGCACGATGTATTCCAGTGGGAAACCCGGAATCGCTACCACCCCGCCTGCGACCAACAGGACTCCAAGCAATATGCCGTAAAACGGCTTGGCTTCCTGAAACAATTTGTTCAGGCTGTGGGCCTGCCTTCGCACTTCACCGTAGGCATATGCCGAGGAAGTGGAGATCGTGGTAGCCGCCACCAACCCGGCCTCCAAGATGCCCAAAGCGAACATGGCACTGCCAAAATGCCCCACGTAAGGAACTAGGGCTTGAGCAAACTGGGCTGCTCCGAACTGACTTGCATCCATGTGATGTACAAACAACGGTGCAGTAGCAATAATGGTGGCGATGGCGGCAACGGCTGCTAAAAGCGCGCCAATGGCCGTATCCATCCTTCCCTGATTTACGTCGTGCATTGACAACCCTTTATCTGCCACTGCGCTTTGCTGAAAGAAAAGCATCCATGGGGTAATTGTGGCGCCAATGTCTGAGAGTAAGATCAGGATCGTAGTTGCGTTCAATCCCCCGGGCAATGGGCTGAAAGTGAAGAACGAGTGCGCAACGGCGCCCCAGTTCGGGTGGGCCATACCGGCTACCGGAATGAAGATCAGGTTGAACATCGCCAGGGCCAATACGGTACGCTCCCACGACCAGTAACGGCGGAAGGAATATGCGCTGGTGATGACGAGAATGCCGCCGGCTACGGCAACGTAATCAGGCACACCGAAAAATCCGGCTCCGGCAACAATGCCGACGAACTCCGTCACCAGCGTCAGAAAGTTGGTGAACAAAAGATCGATCATGGCGAAATTTCCCCAGAAGCGGCCAAACCTTCGATAGATGAGCTCTGCATGCCCTGCTTTGGATATTGCCCCCAGGCGGACTGTAATCTCTTGGGCTATAAAGGCCATCACAAATGTAAGCAAAACGAAGGGAAGAAAAAAGCCGATCCCGAACTGTGAGCCTGTGGCTGCGTAGGACAACATTGAAGGGGCATCGTTTTCACCCAACATCACCAAAATACCGGGCCCGATCAACAACCACAACAGAGGCAACCAGCGGCGATGCTGCCTGGCGTGAAGAACCTGCAATCTGTCCAAGGCTCTGGAAGTGTCTTCCCGGTTCGTCATGTCGGCAGAGGTTTCAATCTCGAAATCCTTTACTCCTTGAATCTCAGTTTCCTTAAGCAAAATCATCACCAGCCCTGTTCCTCTTGCTAAAACGTTTAGCCTCGTCTAAAATTTTTATCCACGTGTAAGATATGAGGAAAGGGGTGCAGTGGTTACTGCGAAGCGCTTTCTTTTTGACGAGCCGGGCGCGGTGAGAATCAGGGGGATCCGTAGGGCGACATCAAACCCTGTAAGTGTATTCAACAAGAGGAGACAGGGGTGGGCTCAACACACCCACCCTGCGATGGCACACTACAACAACCCTGAAAGCGTATTCCACAAGAGAAGAACAGCCAGCCCGATGAGAGTTGCGGAAATTGTCCAGGCACAGATATTACCGAATAGACTGTTTTTGTGCTTTCCCATCAATTGCTTATTATTCGCTAGCAATGACAGGAAAATGAGAATCGGAGCCGTCAGGAAACCGCCTATGACTTGCGTAATCACAGCTATGAAGTTTAAAGGTAGGTTTGGTATTAGAAAGGCAACTGCTGCCACAACGACACTGCCGATGTAGACCGCATAAAACCTCGGAGCATCAGATATCTTGTCGTTCAGACTTTTGGACCAACCGAACGCTTCGGCCACTGACCAGGATGAGGAAAGAGATATGGTGATCGAGGCGAGAAGACCGGCGTTGAAAAGTCCCAGCCCGAATAGAAGGGCGGGCCAGTGTCCAACAAGTGTGTCAAAGGCGTTAATGAGGGCGGCAGGGCCTAGAGCCGCCACGTTGTTCAAATGTCCGTAGAGCGCTGCCCCGGCAATGATGGCGCAGGCAGCGATCAATACCTGTACTACACAACCGATGCACGTGTCAATGCGCCCCAGGCGGAGATTATCGGCAATAACCCCTTTGTCGATGTAAGCACTACCCTGATAGAATATCATCCACGGAGCGATGGCATTGCCGATCAGTGCGATGATGTACCAGGAGAGGTCGCTGCTGCCCGCTGGCACGTTCCATGCTGCAAATGCATGCCCGATGGCCGCCATGCTGGGATGCGTCATGGCTGCAACAACGACAAAAATGATGTTCAAGGCCCCGATAAGCAGGGCCAATCGCTCTTTCGTCCAATATCCGGTAAAGACGGTAATAGATAAGATGAGAAACAGGCTGAGAGCGTCGCTTGACCACAGCGGCAGGCCGAGAATGATCAATCCTGCGGTCATACCGATAAATTCCGTCAATAGCGTCAGTATATTTTCCGAAAAAAGCGTGATCACATGATAGCGCATCCAAGAATGTCCGTAATGGAGGGATATCAACTTGGTGAATCCTGTTTGAGTGACAGTGCCAAGGCGCATGGCCATCTCCTGAACGGTATAGGTGACAATGACCAGGCAGAGTACCAGCGGGATGAAGAGCCCGATCCCGAATTTCACCCCGGTTACGCAGTATGAAATCATGCCCCCCGCATCGTTATCGGCCATGGCAGCGAGCAAACCCGGGCCGATGAGCGCCCAGAACAACAATAAAAAACGCCATTGTCCCTTGTTCGGTTGGCTGATGATGGCATGAAACCGGGACTGATTTTCAGATGATGAAGCATCTGGTGCTGATATTACTCCATTCATTTAAGTCTGCCTCCTGGAAATAACGTTGGTAGGTTATTGCAAGAGACATAATATTAAATGTGTTGCGAGAAGGTGCTTGGTCATTTCAAAGATGATGAAAAAGTTTCAACAGGGTCGGCTTCTTTTTTGAGAATGTTGAAGAAAATTGCTTTAGCTCAACATATACTGTTGAGATAGACGCAACACTCCGGTTGTTTTGGTGGGGGAGGTAGAAGGCGGGCATGCCTGAAGAAAAAAGCGGATTACCCCTCGGTTCATTGTTGAAAACAGCGTTGCGTGAGCGCTCGCTTTCGATGCGCAAGCTCAGTGAACTCACCGCAATCGATACGGCGACTATATCACGAATTGCCAACGGGAAACAGCCTGCAAATGCCAGGCATCTGCAAAGGATCGCCCATGCTCTGAACTTACCGGTAAGCCAGTTATTTTCAGCAGCCGGATTTGAGGTTGGCGGCCCCCGGCAGGAGATGGCATCAGATATCCGCACCGTAATGGATGACATTCAAGAGGTTCTGAAATCCTCAAATTTGTTCAGTGAGCAATACACTACTGATCAGGTTGAGCAGGAACTGTTCAGATATGAGCAATATGCCCAGACCGAGGAAGGGCAGCGGATTATCCGGGAGGACTTCCGTGCCAAAGTGAATCAGGTGAGCGGAGTGGGACCATTCATTGAACAGTTGAAACAGATGCATGAGCAGTTTTGCACGGATGATATCACTCCTGACGAGCGTACTATGCTGGGGAGCGCGCTGCTGTACTTTATTCTTTCTACAGATATAATTCCGGATTACGTTTTTCCGATCGGATATTTGGATGATGCTATAGCAGTGAGACTGGTTTTAAAGCGACTTTCACAATTAAAAAAGATCGAGCCCCCTGCAATATGATATATTGACCGTGGATGAGTAAGGAGAGAATGCGGGGCAATATGATTACAAAGCGCGTCCATCGATCTTTCCAGGTCGGGTACGACCTGCCCCCGGGATCGGGCGGCAGGCGGTGGTCCGGGCGCTGTGATCAATCTGTGATCAACTCTTTTTAAGAGGTTGCGGCGCAAGGCTTTCAGGTTTAGAATAAACTTAGTATCGAAGTCGATCCTTACGAATTGTAATTATGCGGAGGAGTTAGATGTAATGGCTGTCTATAGGATTGTAGAGTTGGGGGATCCGGTGCTGCGCCAGAAGGCCAGTCCGGTGCCGGAGGTCAACGACAGCATTCAGAAACTGCTTGACAACCTGGCCGATACCTTGTATGCGGCCAAGGGACTGGGACTGGCCGCCCCCCAGATCGGCGTGGCCAAACGGGTGATCGTGGTGGATTGCGGGGAGGGCCTGTGGGAGGTCGTCAACCCGGAGATTATCTCCATGCAAGGCCAGGAGGTTGCTGTCGAAGGATGCCTGAGCATTCCCGGAGTGGCCGCCGAGGTTAAGAGGGCGGCCCAGGTAATCGTCAAGGGATGGGACCGTAGCGGCTGGGAGATCCAGATCGAGGCCGACGGTATGGGTGCCCGGGCGCTCCAGCACGAGACCGACCACCTGGACGGGATCCTTTTTATAGACAAGGCTAACAAGATAGTCGACGGCGAATAGGGGATATTCATGGCGACATTCCCCGGGCGCCGGCACGGGATGTGTCCCAATACCTTAAAAGGGTATGTCCCCCTTCCTTGATTGTAACGAGGTCCACCCCGCTTCCGGCTTGCATGCGCGGNNGCGTCCGGCTTGCATGCGCGGGGATTTCTTAAGAGGCGGGGCGGAGAGCTTTGGACATTCTCTTTCTCGGGAGCAGCGATTTTGCCATACCGGCATTGGAGTTGCTGGCAAGCAGCAAGTGGCGGTTGCTGGGAGCGGTTACCCAGCCGGACCGGCCGCGGGGGCGGGGTCGCAAGGTCAGCCCCACTCCCGTCAAACAGTATGCCCTGGACGAGCATCTGACGGTTTACCAGCCGGAATCGGGGGCGAGGCTGGCTGACCTGCTGGCATCGGAAAACCTCAGGCCGTCGGTGATCGTGGTGGTCGCCTTCGGGCAGTTGCTGAAGAAGGCAGCGCTCGAACTGCCGCCGCTGGGCTGCATCAATATCCATCCGTCCCTGCTGCCGGCGTACCGGGGTCCGGCCCCCATTCAGCGGGCGATCATGAACGGCGAGACCAGGACTGGCGTGACGACCATGTACCTGTCCCCGGAGATGGATGCGGGTGATGTGATCCTGCAGGAGCCGGTAACTGTAGAACCCGGTGCCACCTCGGGGGAGTTGTCTGCCCGGTTGGCCGGACTGGGGGCGGAGATGCTTTGCAAAACCCTGACCCTGGTGGAAAGAGGCGCCGCGCCGCGCCTCGCCCAGGATCAGAGCCAGGCTACCTATGCTCCGGCCCTGACGCCGGGAGAGGAGAGGATCGACTGGTCACGGGATGCAGTCGGCCTGTGCAACCTGATCAGGGGTATGAATCCCAGCCCGGGGGCGCATACTCTGTTTAACGGCAAGGGATTGAAGATCTGGCGCAGCCGGCCTGGCGACGGTGCCTCGGACGGCCGGCCCGGATCGGTCAGTGCTGTGGATACCAGGTCGGGTTTTACGGTGCAGACCGGTTGCGGCCTGCTTGTGATCGAGTCGGTCCAGCCCGCAGGCCGCTCCAGAATGAGTGCGGCCGAGTTTGTGCGGGGCTATCTTGTTCGTCCGGGTTTGTTGCTGGGGGGTTAGCCGCGCTCGTGCATGTCAGGAAACGCCTTTTTATCAGCTTGCTGGGTCTGGCAGTGGCATTCATTATCCTGCTGGTGCTATTTATTGTGTACCTGGCTTTGAACTGGAATCTTCCCTGGCACCGGCTTATTCTGCTTTTGCTGGTCTCGCTGGTGATCATCCTGCTCGGAATTGTTACCTTCGGCATCATTGGTATCGTGCTGACCATCTGGAGCGCTAAAACAATTCCCTCTTTCCAGCATCTGATCAGGGCGACGCTGCACATCCTGTTTCCGATCGCACTGCTCCTGGGACGGATCTTAGGGCTCAGCCAGGAGCGCGTCCGGAGTTCCTTCATCGAGGTCAATAACCAGATGATCAGGGCTCGCCGGGAGCAGGTACAGAGTGGTCAGATCCTTGTGCTGGCGCCCCATTGTTTGCAGAATTCGGAGTGTCCCCACAAGATCACCCTTGATTATAACAACTGCCGGAGATGTGGCCAGTGCCAGGTAACTGAGCTGATCTCCCTGCGGGAACGATACGGTGTCAATCTGGCTTTCGCTACCGGAGGCACGCTGGCCCGGCGTTTTGTCCAGGTATATCGCCCGAGGGCGATCATCGCCATCGCCTGCGACCGGGACCTGGCCAGTGGCATTCAGGACGCCAGTCCTCTGCCTGTACTGGGAGTTTTGAACGAGCGGCCATGTGGGCCTTGTTTCAACACCAGGGTCAACTTGCAGGATGTAGAGGAGGCAATCAATTTCTTTTGCCAATAGTCCAGAGGTGAGGGTTTATCAAAAAGGAGAGCGTTTCCAGGTTACGTGACCCGCACGCCGTCAGGGATGAGGCTTTGCGGGTACTACTCTCGGTGGAAAGGAAAGGCGCCTACGCCAACCTGGCGCTGCAAAAACTCACGTCCGCGCCCAAAGGCGGTGCCGGGTCCAGCGGACCGGGCACCGCTCGCTATGCTAGCAATCAAGGTGACGCGCCCGCAAGCGGGCACCCGCCGGGCACGGCTCTGGAAGCGCGTAACGCAGGTTTGCTGACAGAGCTGGTCTACGGTGTCCTGCGCCGGCAAGCCACCCTGGACTGGGTTATCGACCGGTTCAGCAAGATCCCTGCCGCCAGGATGAATTACATAGCGCGCAATATTGTCCGGCTGGGGGTATATCAGTTGTTGTTCCTGGAGCGGGTGCCGGCGTCTGCGGCCTGCAACGAATCGGTCGAGTTGGCAAAAGCCTGGAGGATCGGCGGCCTGTCGGGTTTCGTGAACGGACTGCTCCGCAATATTGCCCGGCACCGGGATGAGATAACCTATCCCGACTCTGATCAGGACCCGGCCCTGCACATCAGCGTCAAATATTCGCATCCGGCCTGGCTGGTGGAGCGCTGGCTGCAGCGCTATGGCCAGGAGGAGACGATCGCCCTCTGCAGGGCTAACAATGAACCGCCGCCGGTAGTCTTGCGCTGCAACACCTTGATGATTGACCCGGAGAGGCTGCTCCAGAGGCTGGAGCAGGAAGGGGTGGCGGTTCACCAGAGTCCCCTGATTTCTGAGGCCTTAAGGGTGGCGCCGCACATTTCCATAACCGGACTGCTCTCATTCCAGGACGGCTGTTTTACCGTTCAGGACGAGAGTTCCATGCTGGCATCGCTGGTCCTGCGGCCGCAGCCCGGCACGGTGGTGCTTGATGCCTGTGCCGGGCCTGGAGGCAAGACCGGCCACCTGGCACAACTTATGAGGAACAGCGGCCGGCTGCTGGCTTTCGATATCCATCCACACCGCCTGCGGTTAATTGCCGATACCTGCCGGAGGCTGGGCATTACCATCGTGTCAACCCGCTTGCAGGATGCGGCGGCGCCTCCCGAAGACATGTTGGGCGCGGTGGATTACCTGCTGGTGGATGTTCCCTGCTCCGGGTTGGGAGTGATCAGGCGCCGGCCCGACCTGAGATGGAAGGTGCGGGAGCAGGATCTGGTCGAGCATGCCCGGCAGCAAAAACAAATATTAAACGAAGTAAGCAAATGTTTAAAGACCGGGGGGATCATGCTCTACAGCACCTGCTCCACCGAACCGGAAGAGAACGGGGAGGTCGTTGCAGCGTTTCTGGGCGGTCATGATCATTGGGAGAGCGTGGATATCTCCAGGCTGGTGCCGCCATCCTTCCTGACTGACGGCGCCGACCACCGGATGGCGGAGCAGGGGATGCTCCAACTGTTGCCGCACCGCCACGGTACAGACGGTTTTTTTCTAGCGGCTTTGAGAAAGAGGTGATACGGTGAGCTTGCAGGATCTCGATGCCTTGTTGAAAAAGTACTGGGAAGGGATGTTCAGAAAAAGCGCCGGGCCCATGCAGCCTGTGGAGGTTGCCCGGGCTCTCGTCAGGGAGATGGGCGACAAGCGGAGGGTCAGCATCTCCCGGGTCTATGCGCCCAATGTCTTTATTGTCTGTCTGGGAAGCGCCGACTTTGACCAGACCGCCCCGCTGCAATCCGCCCTGGCCGGGGAGTTGGAGGGGCACATCCTGGAACAGTCGGAGGAAAAGGGATTTTCCCTGATCGGAAAACCGGACGTCTCCTTTAAAGAGGACCAGGCGCTGGATGCGGGTGGAATCAGGATCGAGTCCTCCTTCAACGCAACTGTCAGCGCAACCGCAGAGGATGCGGCCAGGACGGGGTATGGGGAAGAGGCCGGCGCCGGGCGTACCACTGAGTTGCAACGCATCGACCAGACCATGATCTTCGGCAAGAGAGAGGCTGATGGCCGGGAACCGACGGGACTACACCTGGCGGCGGTTCGGGGACCCGATATGGGCAAGATCTTTTTGCTGGGACGGGAGCGCGAACATCAGCACCTCACTATCGGGCGTAAGATGACCAACAACATCTGTCTCGCAGATATCAACGCCTCCCGTGAACACGCCCAGGTGGAGTGGCGTGACGGAGCACTGGTCTTGAAAGACCTGAAGAGCCGCAACGGTACTTTTGTCAACGGCGACAGGATTGAAGAGCAGCAGATCGGCGCCGGCGACCTGATCCAGATCGGGGAAAATATCTTTCAGATAGAAGGGGGTTAGGGACTCCGCATGTTCTGGGTGGCATTGATCCAAAAATATACCATGTCAGCCCTGTTCTATGCCCTCATGTCCCTGATTCTCTATTTATACCTGAACAAGAGGGAATGGTCGCCACAAGTTGCCTCGCATACGCTCACGGTGCTCAAATCGGATTGGCTGTTGGGGCGCTTTTCCGGGCAAGCGCCCGAGGCCTCATGGAACTTGAACCGGGAAACGGTGCTCGGGAGGGACTCCGGTTGTGACATCGTTCTACCGGACGCCTTTGTCTCGTTTCGCCATGCCCGGATTTATGCCTCCGGAGACGGCTACTTCGTTGAAGACCTAGGCAGCGCCAACGGCACTCTTATTAACGATAGAACCCTCAATCTGCCTGAGCGGCTGCTGCCCGGTGACCGGCTGCAGATCGGCAGGACGACCCTCGGCCTCAAGCTGGTGCGCCAGGAAAATAGACACTTCTTTCTCTCCATCGCACCCGGAATCTTGCTGCTAACCGGTGGTCTCTCGCTATACTGGCAGCAGCTGCTGACGCTCCGGGACCTCGGCCTGTTGGCTGCGGTTGCGGTCATACTCAGCGCCACCTGCCTAAAGCTTCAACGCCAGGGCTGGGGTTCCTTCTTTTTCATTCCGGTAGCCATCCTGTCTGCCCTGAGCCTGGTCTTCCTGTTCCGGATCGACCCGGTCTTCGGGCTGCGGCAGTCATTCTGGATTATCCTCGGAGTGGTTGTTTTCTGGCTGACCCGGGCGATCTTGCGGGACTATAAACGTCTGTTCGACTATAAATATCTTTTTCTGGCGATCGGGATGTTCTTCCTGCTCATGACCGTGCTTTTTGGCGCCGCCGTGGGGGGGAGCCGCAGTTGGCTGACCTTGGGCGCCATACACCTCGAGCCTTCCGAACTGGTAAAGATCTTTATCATCATTTTTTTGGCGGGTTATCTCGACGAGAATAAGGAAGTGCTGCGTCTGGGAACACGCCGGATAGGCCGCTTTCTGCTGCCTGACTGGCCTTACCTAGGCCCGCTGCTGGCGGCCATCGGCCTGTCGTTGCTGTTGCTGGCGTTTCAGAAGGACATCGGGATGGCCCTGCTGTTTTTTTCCCTGTTTATCAGCATGGTCTATGTCGCCACCAACCGGTTGTTCCACCTCTTCTCCGGATTGCTGCTGTTCTTTGCCTGCGCTAGCCTGATGTACCTGGTCTTTCCTCATGTCCAGGAGCGGGTCCTGGTTTTTGTAAACCCCTGGCAGTACGCAGCAACAGGCGGCTACCAGATCATCCAGTCCCTGTTTGCCCTGGGAGGCGCTGGTTTGGTGGGATGGGGGCTGGGGAGCGGGTTTCCGGCATTGATCCCGGCGGTGCACACAGATTTTATCTTCCCCCTGATCGGTGAGGAGATCGGCCTTTTCGGCGCCCTGGGGATCCTGATGCTCTATCTCCTGTTGGCCTGGCAGGGGTTCAGGGTCGCTCTCCAGGTAAGCGACAGTTTTGGCCGGTTGCTGGCTTTCGGATTTAGCTCCCTGCTGTCCCTGCAGACGTTGATCATCATCGGCGGCGTGACCAACCTGATCCCGCTGACGGGGATCACGCTGCCCTTTCTCTCTTATGGGGGAAGTTCGTACGTTGCCGGCAGTTTTATGATCGGCTTCCTGGTGAAGCTCAGCGAATACAGGTGATTTCGAGGCGAGGTTTATGTCTGATCCATTGCGTGATACAATAAACAAGTACCGGTACTTTATTGCAGGGTGTTTTCTGCTGCTGTCCCTCTACCTTATCTATATCGTGGTGGCCAGGGGCGACAGCCTCAGCCAGTCAAGCGGCAATCCCCGCCTCTGGATCGTCGAAAGCCGGGTGCTCCGGGGAGGAATTTACGACCGGCAGGGAGAAGCATTAGCGGTGAGTACTGGTAGCGGCGATCAAAATAACCGCTCCTATCCCTTTGGTCCACTGTATGCGCACATCATCGGGTACGATTCCAGGCGCCTTGGCAAGACCGGCCTGGAAAAGGCGTACGATGCCGAACTGTTGGGCCTCAAGGGTTCGCTGGTGGAAAGGCTGTCGGTGCGCTGGGGCCTGAAAGGGGTGCGGGGGAACGATCTCTACCTGACCATCGACAACAGGCTGCAGCAGAGAGCGTGGGACCTGCTCTCGCCATACACCGGAGCGGCGGTGGTGTTGAATCCCCAGACGGGAGAGATTCTGGCTCTGGTGAGCACACCGTCCTTCGACCCGAACGAACAGAGCCTGGAGAGCCAGTGGGACAAGACCAGTACCGACCCCGGACGTCCGCTGCTGGACCGGGCGGCCCAGGGGCTGTACCCTCCGGGATCGACGATGAAGATCGTCACTGCCGCGATCGGCCTGGCCAAGGACCCCGGATTGCCCAATGAGACCTATGATTGCACCGGGGAGATCACGATTCAGGGCCGGGTATTGCACTGCTGGGGGGTTCATGGGGTAGTCGATCTGAACAGCGCCCTGGCGGTTTCCTGCGATACCTATTTTGCGCATTTAGGGCTGAACATCGGGACGGAGGACTTCACGAAGGGACTGGAAAGCTTCGGCTGGGGTGATCCCCTGAGCCTTGACCTGCCGGTGAGTCAGGTTCCCCTTTACCAGAAGAGCCTTCAAGATCCGAACGGGCTTGCCGAGTCAGCCATCGGACAGGGGAGGATCCTGGCCACTCCGTTGTACATGGCCCTGGTGGACGGGGCGATCGCCAACGGTGGTGTCATGATGCAGCCCTACCTGGTGCAGCAGATCCGGGACCCCGGCAGTGGTGTTATTTGGACCGCCAAGCCAAGGGTTCTGAGAAGAGTGACGTCACCGCAGGTGGCGGATCAGGTCAAACAGGCCATGGTGGGTGTGGTCAACAGTGGCACGGGAACGGTGGCGAACATTCCCGGGCTGGAGGTGGCGGGCAAAACCGGGTCGGCTGAAAACCCCGGTGGCGCTCCACACTCTTGGTTCGTAGCCTTCGCACCGGCCAACAACCCCCAGGTGGCGGTCTGCGTGATGGTCGAGCACGGAGGCGAGGGCAGCCAGGTAGCGGGCCCGATAGCGCGCCAACTGATACAGCTTGCCTTGAACCAAGGAGGTTGACAGACGATGGTTGGGCAGATACTCGGCGGGAGATACGAGATCATTGCCAAGCTCGGGTCCGGTGGTATGTCTCATGTGTACCAGGCCCGGGACACCATCCTGAGCCGGATCGTTACCGTTAAAATACTGAGAAGCGACCTGGCGGAGGACAAGGACTTCGTGCGGCGGTTCCAGGTGGAGGCCCAGGCCGTGGCCAGCCTCTCTCACCCGAACATCGTCAGCATCTACGATGTCGGCCAGGAAAATGGCTTGCCCTACCTGGTGATGGAGTATGTCGAGGGTCTGACCCTGAAGGAGATCATCCAGAAGGAGGGGCCCCTGAGCCCGGCGGAAACCGTCAACCTGGGGGTTCAGGTCTGCGCCGCCCTGGCGCACGCCCACGAGAAGGGCATTATCCACAGGGACATCAAGTCTCACAACATCCTGGTGACTCCCGGGGGCCGGGTGAAGGTGACCGATTTCGGCCTGGCCCGGGTGCTGTCTATCCCTAGCGCCACGGTGACCAGATCCGATACTGTGATGGGATCGGTGCACTACCTGTCGCCGGAGCAGGCCCGGGGCGAGGAAATGGGGCCGAAATCAGATCTATACTCGCTGGGAGTGGTGCTCTACGAAGCCGTTTCCGGACGCCTGCCCTTCCAGGGAGACAACCCGGTAACCGTTGCCCTCAAGCACGTGCAGGGTCTCCTTCCGGCGCTACGCAAAGATAACCCGGCCATACCCCAGCGGCTGGAGGAGATCATTTTCAAGGCCCTGGCAAAAGACCCCTCCCAGCGTTTTCAGTCAGCCAGAGAGATGCAGCAGGCCCTGTCGGAAGTTTCCCTGTTAGCCGGGGACAGCGCCGGCGCCGATGAGTTAACCCATGAGCTTCTTCTGCCGGCGGGTGCCCGCTTGCGGGCGCGGCGGCGTCTGCGCCCGGCCGCCCTGGTCAGTCTGATCGTCTTACTGCTGTTGCTGGCAGCGGGCGGCGGCTACGCTTTTTTCAAGTGGTACTTTACGGGTGTCGACGTGACAGTGCCGCAAGTGACCAACATGAGACAGGACCAGGCCAATAGCGCCATTCTTGCTGCAGGGCTGACGCCAGCGGTACAAACAGTGGACAGCGATAGTGTCGCCAGCGGTATCGTGGTCAATCAGGATCCCGTCGCCGGTTACGTCATGAAAAAAGGACAGACCGTCCGGCTCTCGGTCAGCCAGGGCCCCAGCCTGGTCTACTTGCCCGACGTAACGGGCTACACGCTGCAGACTGCCAAGATCACCCTGGACAATAGCGGCTTCACGGTCAAGTCGAAATACCAGCCGAGCAACGATCCGAACGCTCCGCCGGGGACGGTGATTGCTCAGGATCCGAAGGGTGACAGCAATGTGCCCGGCAAGAGCGCGATCGCCCTTACTATCGCATCCAGCGGCCCGATCGTGCCGTCGCTGGTAGGCCAGACAGTCGACCAGGCCCAGACAGCCTTGACAGCCTTGGGATTAGTCCTGGGAAACACCACCGACGAGAGCAGCCAGGACTACCCGCCCGGATTGATCACCCGCCAGGGTGTCAGTCCGGGCACGATGGCGCAGGCGGGGATGGCAGTCAATGTCTATATCAGCACCGGGCCAGGACCGAAGCAGTGGGATGTTCCCGTCAACCTGGATGTACACAAGACCGGCGAGGTCAAGGTGGTCGTCGATGATGTGCTCGGGGAACGGGTTGTCTACGATCAGGTCCAGAATCCCGGCGATACGCTCCACAAGAATTTTGAGGTTTACGGTTCCGGGGTCTTGAAAGTGTACTTTCAGGGGAACATGGTGGAACAACATTCTGTCGGCTAAATTGTGGTTGGTGGTCGGGCGCCCGCTTGCGGACGCCTTGGTGGTTGGAGCGCAAGACGGCGTTTACCAACGACCAATAGCCGAGGACTAATAGCAGGAGTATTTAATGCGTGAAGGTCTGCTAATCAAGGCGTACGGTGGTTTCTATTATGTCAGGGCCGAGGGCCGGACCTGGGAATTGAGCGCGAGGGGGCGTTTACGCCGCGGCTCGACTGCTGAAGTGGCGGCGCCGGGTTCCCCGGCGTTGCCGGGGGCGCCGGTGGTGGGCGACCGGGTCATGTTCACGCCCATGGAGAACTGTTCCGGTACGCTCGAATCGATCTTGCCCCGCAGGAATGTTCTGGCAAGGCCCCGGGTGGCCAACGTGGATCAGGTGCTCCTGGTGGTGCCATTGGCTCATCCGGATCCGGACCTGAACTTGACGGACCGGATGCTGATCTGCTGCCAGTCAGAACGCCTTCAGACGTTGATCTGTTTCAACAAGCTTGACCTGGTCGGCCGGGAGGAGGCGGACCGGTTGCTGTCCGTATATGGAAAGGCCGGCTACCAGGCGTTCGCCGCCTCCGCTTTGAAGGGCGACGGCCTGGACACCCTGCGCCGGGCGATCGACGGCAAGATATCGGTCATGGCTGGACCCTCCGGCGCTGGCAAGTCAACTATCATCAACGCCCTGGATCCCTGTTTCGCCCAGGGAACCGGAGAGGTCAGCCGCAAATTGGGACGCGGGCGCCACACCACCAGGCATGTGGAATTGTTGCCGGTAGCGGACGGTTTTATCGCCGACACCCCCGGTTTCAGCAATTTGGACCTGCCGCCGTTGGACAGGGCCGATCTCGCCAAGCATTTCCCGGAGATAAGGAGCCTCGCCGGTGAGTGCCGCTTTTTAAACTGCCTGCATCACAAAGAGCCGGACTGCGCCGTCAAACAGGCCCTGGACAAGGGGCTCATCGTGGCCAGCCGCTACCGGAACTACCTGTCGTTCTTGGCAGAGGTGCTGGTGAAGGAGAGGACCTATTAGGGAAGACTGGCGCCCTGCCACTGGCGCGAAGTATCTTGTGCTTATTTTGGGGTGCTGATGAAAGAGAGGACTGTGCATGAGGATCAAGATTGCGCCATCTATCCTGAGTGCTGATTTTGGCCAGCTTGCCGACCAGGTGCGTTTACTGGAACAGGGAGGCGCCGACTCCCTGCACCTGGATATCATGGATGGTCATTTCGTTCCCAACCTGACCTTCGGGCCGCCGGTGGTGGCAGCCCTCCGCAAGACTACCGGGCTGCCTTTCGACGCCCACCTCATGGTAGACCACCCGGATTACCTGTTGGAGGCTTTCGCCGCGGCCGGGAGCGACAGCATCACCGTGCACGCCGAGACCTGCCCGCACCTCTATCGCACTGTTGAAGCCGTGAAGGCCCTCGGCNNCGGCCTGAAGGCGGGGGTGGCCTTGAATCCGGCCACGCCGCTTTCTGCCGTGGAGTACGTCCTTGACCAGGTGGACCTGGTGTTGTTGATGACGGTCAGCCCCGGATGGGGAGGGCAGGAGTTCATCGCCGGGATGTACGATAAGATTCGGACTCTGCGCAGCATCCTCGACGCCAGCGATCGGCAGCCGGACCTGCAGGTGGACGGCGGCATCA
>PLQY01000070.1:32699-38216 GCA_003160265.1 Peptococcaceae bacterium
AACTGCCGGCGCCAATCATCTCGTGATCGGCTCCGCCCTGTTCGGGTCAGGGGACGTGGCCGCGACCCTGCAAGAATATAGGAAGTTAATAGAACACTTTTCTTGACGCTCAATACTAATGGGTGTAAAATGAATTTGTGAAGTTCCTCGGGGGCGGGTGAGATTCCCGCACCGGCGGTGATGCCTCTTCANNCACCGCTTCAAAGAAGCGGGGGCATTAGAGCGGGTTGTCATCTGTGGACAGGAGGATGAGCCCGCGAACCCGGTGCTGGTGATCGGTGAAACGATGCAGGCAGAGGGCTGATCCGGTGGGAATCCGGAGCCGACAGTAGAGTCTGGATGGGAGAGGGCGCTCTTGTTCATGCTGGCTTTGTGCTGGTCTTGATCAATTCCCGCCTCTTCGGTGCGGGTTTTTTTGTTTTGCGGCAGAGATGGAGGCGGGCGCCGTGGATCAAGATCAGGCCTTTATGGCACGGGCGCTGGAATTGGCAGCGCTAGCGAAGGGGAAGACCAGCCCCAATCCCATGGTGGGGGCGGTCGTCGTCAGCGACGGAACAGTCCTGGGAGAGGGTTACCACCATAAAGCGGGCGCGCCACATGCTGAAATTCTCGCCCTCGGGCAGGCCGGGTTACGGGCCAGGGGGGAGACCCTGTACGTTTCTCTGGAGCCCTGCTGCCACTTTGGACGGACACCGCCATGCACCGGGGCGATCATCAGGGCGGGTATCAAGAGGGTGGTCACGGCCACCCTTGACCCCAACCCGCTGGTGGCGGGAAAAGGCCTGCAAGCCTTGCAGCAGGCAGGCTTGAAAGTAAGGTCTGGAGTACTGGATGCCGAGGCCAGGCGCCTCAATGAGGTTTATTTTAAGTATATTGTAGCCAGGCAACCCTTTGTCACCCTCAAGGCTGGCATGAGCCTGGACGGCAAGATCGCCACCAGATCTGGAGATTCCAAGTGGATCACCGGTACTGAATCCCGCAACCTGGTGCAGCATGTTCGGGCGGAGAATGATGCCGTGCTGGTGGGAATAGGGACGGTGCTGGCGGATGACCCCCTGCTGACGGTCAGGCTGCCGGGCGCTGAAAAGAAGCCGCTGCGGGTAGTCGCCGACAGCAGCCTCAGAATCCCACTGGAGTCTCAGTTGGTGCAGACGGCGCGGGATTACCCCGTGGCAGTGGCTGTGGTAGATGGCCAATGTCCGCCCGGCAAGAAAGAGATGCTGAGGGAGCAGGGGGTGGAAGTCTGGGAGCTGCCGGGAGTCGATGGCCTGGTAGACATCCTGGCGCTACTGCAGGAGTTGGGGAGACGGGAGTTGGTCAGCCTGCTCCTGGAAGGCGGCAGTCTCCTGAATGCCAACTTTCTCAAAGCGCGAGCCGTCGACAAGTTTATCGTCTTTATCGCCCCCGTGATTATCGGCGGCAGCGGCGCCCCTGGCCCCTTCGGGGGGGCGGGGGCGGCGACCCTGGCCGGGGCGTTGCATCTCACAGCGCTGGAGTGCCAAAAGATAGGCGCCGATCTGATGATTACGGGATACCCGGGGTAGATCCCGGAAGCGGGTGCCCGCCTGGCAGGCGCGGTCGGAATAGAAACGGGATGGGGATGAGAGCGGGATGTTCACCGGTATTGTTGAAGAGATGGGAGTGATCGGGAACCTGGCGCCAGGGCAGTCTTCGGCCGCCCTGACAGTGGAGGCGGCCAGGGTCTTGGACGACATCAGACTGGGGGACAGCATTGCTGTGAACGGCGCCTGCCTGACGGTGACCGGGTTTTCAGCCGGTAGTTTTACCGTTGACGTGATGTACGAAACCCTTCGGAAGACCAACCTCGGGCGTTTGCAGGCAGGGTCCCGGGTAAACCTGGAGCGGGCGCTGGCAATGGGGGACAGACTGGGCGGACATCTGGTCGCCGGCCATGTTGATGCTGCCGGCGTTATCCTGAGCCTGCAGGATAACGGTATTGCCACCGAGATGTGGGTGGCCGCGCCCGGGGAGTTGGAGCAATACCTGATCCCGCAGGGTTCGGTAACCCTGGATGGGGTGAGCCTGACCATCGCTGCTTTGAAAGAGGGGGCGCTGATGGTCGGCCTGATCCCCCGCACCAGGGAGACCACCACCCTGGGCGGCAAAAAGACCGGGGACCTGCTGAACATAGAGGCTGACCTGCTTGGCAAGTATGTGAGCAGCCTGTTGCAGCGATCCGGCGTTCAGCCAAAGAAGGATATCACCACCGACTGGTTGGCTGAGAATGGTTTTATGTAAACTACCGTAACGACGCTTATATTCGCACACTATGGAGGGGAAGCTGTCATGAGAAACGGCGAGTTTCATGCGGTAGAGGAAGCGATCGAGGAGATCCGGGTAGGCCGGATGGTCATCGTGGTGGATGACGAGGACCGGGAGAACGAGGGCGACCTGATCATTGCCGCAGAGAAAACCACCCCGGAGGCCATCAACTTCATGGCCACCTATGCAAAGGGCCTGATCTGCATGCCAATGACCGGGGAGCGCCTGGATGAGTTGGAGATCCAACAGATGGTTGAACAGAACACAGAGGGCCTGGAGACGGCTTTTACCGTGTCGGTGGATGCGGCCACGGCGACCACGGGTATTTCCGCCTTCGAACGCGCCCTGACCGTCAGGACGATCATCGACCCTGCCGCCAAGTCTGCAGACTTGCGTCGCCCGGGGCATATATTTCCGCTACGGGCCAAAAAAGGGGGCGTAATGAGAAGGGCCGGACACACCGAGACCTCGGTTGACCTGGCGCGGCTGGCTGGCCTCTATCCGGCCGGTGTTTGCTGCGAGATCATGAACGACGACGGCACCATGGCGCGGNNTGAACGACGACGGCACCATGGCACGTGTTCCACAATTGCTGGAGTTCTCCCAGAAGCACGACCTGAAGATCATCACCGTCGCCGACCTGATCGAATACCGCCGCCGCACCGAGAAGCTGATCCGCCGGGTGGCAACGACACATCTGCCCACCAAGTACGGCGATTTTCAGGCAGTGGCCTATGAGACCATCCTCGACCACAACTGCCACCTGGNNCCTGATCAGGGGTGACCTCGACCCGGCGCGCCCGACCTTGACCAGGGTGCATTCGGAGTGTCTTACCGGCGATGTTTTTGGTTCACTGCGCTGCGACTGCGGTCAGCAGTTGGCCCAGGCGATGCGTATGATCGCCGACGAGGGTGCCGGCGTCATCCTCTACATGCGACAGGAGGGCCGGGGAATCGGATTGCCCAATAAGATCCGTGCCTACGACCTCCAGGACCAGGGGTGCGATACCGTTGAAGCCAACGAGTTGCTCGGTTTTCCTCCGGACCTGCGGGATTACGGTTTTGGGGCGCAGATCCTCGTCGATCTGGGACTGCGCAAGATCCGGCTGTTGACCAACAACCCCCGAAAAATTGCCGGTCTGGAGGGATATGGACTGGAGATCGTAGAGCGGGTGCCGATCGAGATCCCTCCGGTGCAGGAGAATAGGCGTTACTTGGAGACTAAGCAGGAGAAGATGGGTCACTTGCTGGCCCTGGGAAAATAGGAAAAATAGAAGGAGAGGCGTGCTATGGCAAAGACGTATGAAGGTAAGCTGATCGGTCAGGGGATGCGTTTCGGGATAGTCGTGGCAAGATTCAATGATTTCATCACCAGCCACCTATTGAGCGGTGCGATGGATGCCCTGCTGCGGCACGATGTGGATGATGGCGCCATTGAGATTGCCTGGGTGCCCGGCGCCTTTGAAATCCCCCTGGCGGCCAAAAAAATGGCAGCACGGAGTTATGACGCGGTGATCTGCCTGGGCGCCATCATCAGGGGGGCAACGCCCCACTTCGAGTTTATTGCCAGCGAGGTCACCAAGGGGATCGCCCAGATCGGTCTGGATAAGGGCCTGCCCATCGTCTACGGCCTGATCACGGCCGACACTCTGGAGCAGGCGATCGAGCGCGCTGGTACCAAGGCAGGCAACAAGGGCGCTGATGCCGCCATGACCGCCCTGGAGATGGCCAACCTGCTGCGGGAGTTGCAAGCGGATGGGCAGGCGGCCGGAGTAACCCAGGACAAGCCGTCCCGGGAAGATTGATATGCGACTCCTGCTCAACCCGGGATCACCCCCCTTGCCCAAGGATGAGCAGAAAACGGCGACCGTGGCGGTCGCCGATACTGGTAGCGGAGTGCGGATCATTGTCCTGAAGACAAGACAGGTCATGGCCGAGACGAGCCTGATTTAGGTGGTTGGTGGTTGGTAGTTCGCTATTGGAAAAAAGATCAATAGCCTTGGTATTTAATGAATTACCTGCAGAATAACATGCATCCAACGACCAACGGCCAACGACCATTAAGCGCGCTTGACTTTGCCCGCTTTCAGGCAGCGGGTGCAGACCATCAGGCGCTCCGGTTTGCCGTTGACAACGGTTCTGACAGGTTGCAGATTGGGCAGCCAGGTTCTTTTGGTGCGGATATGGCTGTGGCTGACCTGCATGCCGATCCTGACTCCCTTGCCACAATAAGCGCATACTGCCACGTAACTTCCCCCCTTCCTCTATCACAAAGACTATTCTAGCAAAAAGGTCCGGCGCTGGCAAGACAAGCGTACGCTCCCGTCGTACGCTCCTTTGACGGAATGCAGCCAGAGTTCTTGTTATCGCCGAATCTTTGGCATATAATTGGGATGAAGTCATACTCCGTTTGACTTCATCCCCGAACCCTGTGGCGGTACAATCACCGCTGGGCAGTCGCTTTTTAAAGAACTGTATATTTGATTATAACATAAGTACAAATGTTCTGCTAAAAAAAAATGAGGGAAGGCCGCTACGCCTTATCACAGATGACTACCCGCNNAGCCAAGACCCAGTTGAATCCCATGTCTAAAACCAGGGGCATTACGGCGCTATGTCGGTAAGGGAGGCTTAATTATGGGTCAAATGACCAAAACCGAGTATGGCATCATCGAGATTTCCAGCGAGACCCTGGCAACGATTGCGGGAGCGGCTGCAGTTCGTTGCTATGGCATTGTTGGCATGGTCCCCAGGGGGTGGCGCCAGGGAGTATCGGAGATCCTCGGCTGGGATGCCCTGAGCCAGGGTGTTGATGTCAACCTGGACGGCGATGAAGTGAAGATCGATCTGTATGTCGTCATGTGCTACGGCGTCAGGATCGCCGAGGTTGCCTCCAACACCATGGAGACGGTCCAGTATGAGATCGAAAAAATGACGGGTCTGCGCCCTGCAGCAATCAATATTAATGTGACGGGAGTCAAATTGTTTCAGTGATTGTTGAGAACAAAACCCCGCGCATGCCGGGTGCCNNGCTTGCGGGCGCGGCGCGGGGTAACGATGTGCCCCATCCCACCGCGCCCAGAGGGCCCCGGTACCCGGGGTACCTACAGGGCTCGCTACGCTCGCAATCAAGCTGGCAGAAATTAATTAAGATCGGCAGGAGTTAGATCGGACTTAATTAATGATAAGCGTTGGGCCTCTTTTAAGGTAGCGCTGGGTCACAATCAAGGAAAG
>PLQY01000029.1:0-132 GCA_003160265.1 Peptococcaceae bacterium
AGCGCATCCTGTATTACACCGGGCTGACGCACCGGATCGGCGAGGTGGATGACGGGGCGGCCACCATGGACTGGCGGGTGCAGGAGCAGGAGCGGGGGATCACTATCACCTCCGCCGCCACCAGTTGTGTCT
>PLQY01000029.1:192-5217 GCA_003160265.1 Peptococcaceae bacterium
TGAACAAGATGGACCGCACCGGAGCGGATTTTTACCGGTCGCTGGAGATGATCTGCGACCGTCTTCAGGTGAAGGCAATTCCGGTCCAGATCCCCATCGGGAGCGAGGATGGCTTCCGGGGCATGATCGACCTGGTCCGGGACAAGGCCATCTACTACAAGGATAACCTGGGCGAGATCATCGAGGAATCGGAGACTCCGGAGGAACTGCGGGAGCAGAAGCGGTTCTACCGCGAGCACCTGCTGGAGTCCCTGTCCGAGGTCGATGACCGCCTGATGGAGAAATACCTGAGCGGTGACCCGATCACCGAGGATGAGATTAGNNCGGCGCCCCGATCACCGAGGAGGAGATCAGGGCCGCCGTCCGCAAGGGCACTGTGACCCGGCAGATCGTGCCGGTGCTGTGCGGCTCCTCCAAGCGCAACAAGGGGGTGCAGCCACTGCTGGACGCGGTGGTGGACTACCTGCCCTCGCCGCTGGATATGCCCGCAGTCACGGCGACCAACCCGGATAGCGGAGAGATCATGATCTCCACCGCAGACGACGAGGCGCCGCTGCTGGCCCTGGTGTTCAAGATTCAGACCGACCCGTATGGGAAACTGTCATTTATCAGGATCTACTCCGGCTCCCTGGAAGCCGGCAAGACCGTCTACAACGCCACCAAGATGCGCCGGGAGCGCATCGGGCGGCTGGTAAAGATGCACGCCAACTGCCGCAAAGACATCTCTGCGGCCTATGCCGGCGAGATCCCGGCCATCATCGGGCTCAAGGAATCGGTGACCGGAGACACCCTGTGCGGCGAGGACCACCCACTGCTACTGGGGCAGATGGAGTTCTCGGAGCCGGTGATCTCCAGCGCCATCGAACCCAAGACCAAGGATGACCAGGACCGGCTGGGCATTGCCCTGCACCGGCTGGCGGAGGAGGACCCGACCTTCCGCACCCACGTGGATGCGGAAACCGGGCAGACCCTGATCTCCGGTATGGGCGAACTGCACTTGGAAATAATTATCGACCGGCTGCAGCGTGAGTTCAACGTCAACGCCGTGGTCGGCCAGCCCCAGGTCGCCTACAAGGAGACCATCACCCGGCCGGCCAAGGCCGAGGGCAGGTTTATCAAGCAGAGCGGCGGGCACGGGCAGTATGGCCACGTGGTGTTGGAACTGGAACCTCTGGCTACCGGCGAGGGCTACAAGTTCGTCGACAAGACCACCGGTGGGTCGATTCCCAAGGAATACATGTCAGCCATCGACGCCGGCATTCAGGAGGCCATGCAGACGGGACTGGTGAGCGGCAGTCCGATGATAGACATCCAGGCTACCGTCACCGACGGTTCCTACCATGATGTAGACTCCTCGGAGATCGCTTTCAAGCTGGCCGCCTCCATGGCTTTTCACAACGCCGCTTCCAAGGCCCATCCGGTGATTCTGGAGCCGTTGATGAAGATCGAGGTGGTCATGCCCCAGGAGTACATGGGAGACGTGATCGGCGACCTCAACTCCAGGCGCGGCAGGATCGAGGAGACCGAGCAGCAGAACAGCCTGCAGATAATCCGCGGCCTGGTGCCGCTGGAGTCGATGTTCGGCTACGTCACCATCCTGCGCTCCATCACCCAGGGCCGGGGCAGTTCCACCATGCAGTTCTCCCACTATGACCAGGCGCCGGTCCACATCGTGGAGGCACTGACCAGGCAGGGCAGCAAGATTGCCTGAAGACAGCCTGAAAACTGAGAGACATCGGAAACCCCAGAATTGAATTCTGGGGTTTCTTCATTGAAAAACGGAACATGACAGTACGGGTCTTACCGTTGTGGCAGCAGCGCTATTTCTGCGCTTCTGTGCCGGTTTGCTGGACCGCTCCCTCCTCTTGATCGTTATAGGGATAGGGGTATGGCGGGTAAGGCGGATAGGGATAGGGCGGATAGGGGTAGGGCGGATAGGGATAGGGTGATGGAAAAGGAAAGCCGCCGCCGAANNGCATAGCAGGGGTGTCCGGAGTGTCCAAACCTGCCATGACAGCCGTAGGGCTCCGTTTGGGCATAGGAATGGTAGCAGGGATAAGCGAACCGGCGGAAACATGGGTCTTCATCTTGTTGGGGCATGAACGCCTGGGGACAGGGATGGCCGAACTGCTGGTAGCAGGGCTGCGAATAGGTCTGCGTACAGGGCTGAGAGAACGCCATGGTACAGGGCCGGGCATGCATCAGAGTACACATCTGTTCGAGATCGGGTTTTATTTTTTTATCCTGAACAGCCATGGACTGGTAGGCAATCTCTTCAACCGGAGAAGCACCCGTCTTTTCCCAGACGACCTGGATTGCTGAAATAAGAACGACACAGATTCCCTCAGCGGTTTCCAGGCGTAGATAATTCTTATCAACTTCTATGACGGTACCCGGCAACTGTTTTCCGTTGGCTAATTCGACAACGATTCGATTGCCCTGGTAGCTCGATAGTTGAGCGAACATCTTGACAGCTCCTTTCCAGGAAATATAATCCATGACATTATATGCATATCGTTCTCGTTTGTGATCGTCAGGCGGTCTCGAACTGGGGTGCTGAAACCGATCCTGTTCAGGACATTTTCACCGGGGTGAGAAAGAATGAAGCCCGAGCTTGATTTTACACCATGATCAGGCTAAACTAGGGAAAGGATTCCCACCAGGGGAACCCTCATTATATGCCCGCCCGATTCTGTTGATAATGAAGGAGATGTATCGGAATGGAAAGTATTGCCCTGCGCGCTGAAGTGAGGCCGCGTGGTTCCAAGGGAAGCGTCAAGGCCCTGCGCCGGCGGGGAATGCTGCCGGCGGTGGTCTACGGCGAGAGTGCCGGCAACATCCTGATCACGCTGCCGGAGAAGGAACTGCACAACATCCTGGTGGTGCACAGCACCGGCAGCACGCTGATCAACCTGGAGGTGGAAGACTGCTTCTACCCGGTGATGCTCAGGGAGGTCCAGCGCAACCCGATACGGCAGACCATCCTGCACGCCGACTTCCTCCAGGTGTCATTGACCGAGGCGATCGAAACGGAGATCCCGCTGCACTTGGTGGGTGAGGCGCCCGGCGTCAAGGATGGCGGCATCCTCCAGCACATGCTGCGGGAGGTCACCGTTTCCTGCCTGCCGACCCAGATGCCCGACATGATTACTGCCGACATCAGCGGCATGAATATCGGTGACCAGTTGACCGTGGGTGAATTGCAGGCGCCGTCCGAGGTGAAGATCGTCACCGAACCGGACAGCATCATCGCCATGATTGTGCCGCCGGCGGTAGAGGAGAAACCGGAGGCCGAGGGCGAGGAAACGGCTGCGGAGCCTGCCGGGGGAGAGGCCTAGATGCTGGGGCGGCTGCGTGGCCTGTTCGACCGTGGCGCTCAGCAGCCAACCGAGAAGATGATCTGCGGCCTGGGGAACCCCGGGCCGAGCTATGCCAATACCCGCCACAACGCCGGCTTCCGGGTGGTGGCCGGGATCGCTGCCGCCAAGGGCATCAAGGATGCGGCCTGGACCACGAACCGGGGCCTGGCGCGCTTCTGTGCTGCAGATGTCGAAGGCGCCGCGGTGGCGTTGGTGCAGCCACTGACCTTCATGAACCTGAGCGGTCAGGCGGTGCGGCCGCTGCTGCGCCGTTTCAACCTGGCCGCGGCCGACCTGCTGGTGGTCCACGATGACCTCGACCTGCCCTTCGGCGCCATCCGGATGCGGGCGGAAGGCAGCGCCGGCGGCCATAGAGGCGTGCAGTCGATCATCGACGAGCTGGGAACGCGGGAGTTCACCAGGCTCCGGATCGGTGTCGGCCGCCCGCCGGAGGGCGAGGACGCGGTTGCCTACGTGCTCGGCCTGGTCTCCTGGGATCTGCGCCAGCAGTGGGACGACGTGCTTGACCAGGCCGCTGTCGCGGCGCAGGCCTGGGTATCGCTCGGACTGGATGCGGCCATGAACCGCTTCAATACCAACGGGCGCTGAAATGCGCGCCCCAACCCACCCACGGGAATTCTCCCTCTTGAGCCCGTTTCGTGCATGAAGCCCCCTGCTTCTGGTTACACTATTAGCAGGATCTGCCCAGTATTTTCCTCGCGCCGTGCCCCACCCGGCGGGCGCGGTACCGGTGTGGGAAATTCGGGCGCAACAGCCTCAACGGACAAGGGGGTGAAACATGATGGATGAAGACAACCGCGACAACCGCGACCGGGGTGGCAACAACTCCATGAACCGCCTGATGGACGACGGTTGGCTGGCCCACATCGTCAGGTTCGTGGTGGCAGCGATCGTGATCATGGTGGTGAGTTACATCACACCGGGCTTTTCCAGGCTGGGCTTCGGATATGCCCTGCTGGCCGCCGTCCTGATCACGGTGATCGGCTACGCCCTGGAGGCGATGTTCGGCAAGAACATCTCGCCCTATGCCCATGGCGCCGTAGGGTTCATTGTCTCTGCGATCATCTTCTACGCGATCCAGTTCCTGGTCCCGGGGATGACCATTACAGTGCTGGGCGCCCTGATCGCAGCGCTGATCGTAGGTATTATCGATATGTTCGTGCCTACAGGAATCCGCTAATGCCCGGCTGAAAGCAATGTTCCGGGCAGCACCGAGACCGCTCTCCTACGAGGGCGGTTTTATATTTTGCCGGCATAAGGGCATTGATATGCCGTGATTAATATTTTATAATGTAATTACACAACTACACATCAAGACTCTGGAGCAATCCAGGGCTCTTTATCTTTTTAAGGAGGCTAACGATCATGACACGTGAAGAAGCACTGAGGCTGGTGCAGGAGAAGGTACAGGAGCCGGAGCTGATCAGACATATGCAGGCCGTGGCGGCGATCATGGAGGGCCTCTCCGGGCGATTGGGTGAGGACGCGAACCGGTGGTACCTGGCCGGATTGCTCCACGACATCGATTATGAGGAGACCAAGGATGACCCCGACCGCCACAGCATCCTGGGGGCGGAAATGCTGGCAGAACTCGGGCTCGACTTGGAGATCGTCTATGCGGTCAGAGCCCACGGGCGACACGAGG